>CAIYPH010000807.1 GCA_903928045.1 uncultured Rhodospirillales bacterium | reverse complement strand
GGCAAGCCACCGCCCAAACGCCACTTTGTCCATACCTGAGATGTTCCCCTGACGCCGGGGAGTAGAATCGCAGATCTCAACAGATGACGCAATAAGAGCGAAAAACTTTTATCCGCCTGATTGGTACCACTACCAACCATCCCCTGAGTGTAAGCCAACGGCAACGAAGTCAGAAAAAGTTTTTTTGGTTCTTTTTGTTCACAAAAAGAACTGCTTCCTTCAAAGCGTCGACGGCGTTGCCCGGCGGGCAAAATGCAACCAAGCGATAGCGCCAAGCGCGAGCAGGACGAGAACCACGGCGATGGCGTTGAGGACGTGCCAGCCGTAGATGTCGAGCAGATAGGCGGCGAGGAAGGTGGAGGTGGCAGTGGTGCTGAACATCAGGAAGTCGTTCATCGCCTGGGCCTTGCCGCGTTCGCTGGGGCGGTAGGTGGTGGTGAGCAGGGTGGTGGCGCCGATGAACATCAGGTTCCATCCGATGCCGACCATGGCGAGCGCGATGCGGAAGTTCCAGGCATCCTGGCCGGACAGGGCGGGGACGACGGCGAGCGCGAGGATGATGCCGCCGATCGACATGATGCGGAGCACGCCGTAGCGGTTGATGAGGTTGCCGGTGAAGAGGGAGGGCACGAACATGCCCATGACGTGGAGGAAAATGACGAAATGCGCCTCGGTTTGCGGCAGGCCGCAGCCGACGATGGCGAGCGGGGAGGCGCTCATGAGGAAGGACATGGTGCCGAAGGCGACCATGGCGGCGGCGACGGCGACGATGTAGGTGGGCTGGCGGGCAATTTCGAGCAGCGAGCGCTGGGGGCCCTGCACCACCTCGGGCGCGATCGGCGGCGGGAAGTCGATGAAGGACATCACGACGAACACGATGAGGTGGATGGCGAACATCGCGATGTAGGTGGCGAGGTAGATCGGCACCAAGCTGTCGTAGGTCAGGCGCACCAGACTCGGGCCGATGAAGCCGGCGACGATGCCGCCGGAGGTGACCCAGGAGATCGCCTTTGCGCGCAGCGCGCCGGGGACAAGTTCGGCCGCGGCGAAGCGGTACATCTGGAGATTGGCGACGGAGAAGCCGAGCACGACGCCGCCGGCGCACATCGTCACCAGGCTGCCGTTGGTCAGGCCGATGCCGCAGAGGGCGGCGCCGAGCATGCCGACAAGGGAGCCGAGGCGGAAACCGAAGCGGCGGCCATAGCGCTGCATGAGGAGGGCGGCGGGGAAGACCGACAGCATCACGCCGAGATGCTGCATGGTGATGGGCAGGGTGGCGAGGTTGCCGGTGCCGATGAAGGTGGCGACCGATAAGGCGGTGGCGGCGAACATCATGGTTCCGGCCGCCTGTCCCAGCGCCTGGCAGGAGGCCAGGAGCAGAAGGTTGCGCCGCATTTTGCCGTTCATTGTTGTTCTTCGCTCCCGTTCGGGAGGTGTCGTAGCGGGGTGATGGCGTGTGGCGCAACTGCGGTGGGCGCAAGGCTGTGGTTCGTCAGTCAGGGAAGGAAGCTGTTCTTTTTGTGAACAAAAAGAACCAAAAAAACTTTCTGTTCCATCGATGCCGTTGGCGTACACCCCGCGGATAGGTGGGAGCGGCGCACAGCAAGTGGATAAAAGTTTTTTGCTTCTTTTTTTCCAAAAAAGAAGCGCTTCCTTCTCCTGTCTTCCTCGCGCGGGACTACTTCTTGGGCAGGAAGGTCTTCGAGGTGGTGTCGTAGAACCCATAGAGGGCGTCTCCGGCGATGACGCCGGCGGCGAAGACCTCCATTTCGGATTGCTGCTTGCCCGCGGTTGCGCGCGTCCAGACGATGCGCAGCGCGACGCCGACGAGGACGGCCCAGCCGGCGATGGGGTTGAGCAGGAGCAGGCCGGTGGCGAGCAGCACGCCGAGCTGGCGCTGCGGGCCGCCGAGGAACTGGATGACTGCGCCGGGGATAGCCCAGATCAGCAATTGCTTGGCGACCTCCCAAGAGGCACCGGCCTTGATGGTGGCGACGTAGACCTTATCGACCGGCGCGACTTTGCCGGCGGCGAAATAGCCTTTGTAGGAGATCAGCACGACGATGCCGGCAACCACGAAGGCGAACAGGGCGGCGTAGAGCTGCTGGCGGCGGCCGTCGCGCTCGAATTCGGGGTCGGTTCCGTAGCCGCGGAGCATGTAGCCGGCCTTGAGGTCGTAGCCCATGTCGGCGAAGGCGGGGCCGGTGGCGGCGGAGAAGCCGACCATGAGGCAAAGGGCGGGGGCGGGGAAGCCGATCAGCATGCCGATGACGAGCGTGATCAGGGCCACCGCGAAGGCGGGGAACCAGCCGGCATGCATGGCGGCGAGGCCGACGATCAGCTCATGGATGAGGGCGGCGAAGGCGGCGTAGATGACGAAGGCGATCAGCATACCGACCGACATTTCGGCGTAGAGCCCGCCGAGCAGGGCGATGATGACGGCGATCAGCGCGTAGGTGAGGGTGCCGCCGACGATGGTGCGGCGGACTTCGGTGGCGGGGGTGCGGGTGCCGGTGGTGGCGCCGTCCTGCTTCAACATCAGCATGACGACCTGGATCAGCGCGACGAGGCCGGCGCCGACCATGACGCCGTGGGGGATGTAGGCCTTCATGAGGTCGCCATCGGGGGTAAGCCAGGGGAACAGGGTGGTGGAATAGCCGCGGGCGAGAAGGCCGACGCCGAACATGGTGAGGGCCCAGATGTTGCCGATGAAGGCGACACCGAAAGCGGACATGGGGATCGCGGGGATGGGTCCGAGGCCGATGGAGCCGATGATGCCGACGGCGAGGCCGCCGAGGAGGACGACGCCCTTGCGGCCGCCTTCATCACCGGCCTTGATCGCCTCCGCGGCAGCGACGCCGGGCGGCCAGGCGCCCTCGGCGGGGAATACCTCGCTGTCGAACATGCGGTAGAGCATGTAGCCGTCGAGCAGCGTGGCGAGGAAAACGCCGACCATCATCGGCATCACTAGGTCCATCCGGCCGAGTACGAAGGGGATGCCGATGGGCAGCAGCAGCGCGTTGCCGGCGCCAAAGGTGGCGGCCGAAATGGCGGACTGCGCCAGGTTCTGCATGTGGGTGGATTTGTAGTGGGAGAAGATCGCCATCGGCAGGCGGGCTAGCGCCATGCCGGCGAGGGCGCCGATCAGCGAGGAGTTGGTGGTGATGCCGAGGGTGGTGATCAGCTCGGTACCGATGATGGCGCCAAGCACGCACAAGGGTGCGATGAGGATCAGGCTGGACAAGCTGAAGAATGCCGGATGCCGGCCGGTCGACACACTCATGTTTTTAGCCCCCTGTTGACGCGCCGCGGCACGATTGACTGCGATGTTACACGATGGGCGGGGCTTGCCAATCCGCCGCGGCGCGGAGTTGCCGCGGGAGTGAACACCGATAAGATGGGTGGCCGCGCGACGCGGCGGAGGCCAGATCCGATCCATGACGCCACAGACGGTTTTCATCGCATCCCCGCTCGAGGCCGAGCATGTTGCGCGCATCCGCGCCGTCGATCCGGCGCTCACCGTGCTCTACGCGCCCGACCTGCTGCCGCCTGTGCGCTATATCGCCGACCACAAGGGCCATCCGATCGAGCGCAGCGCGGAACAGCAGCAGCGTTGGCGCGAGATGGTGGGGCAGGCGGAGGTTTTCTGGGATCTGCCGGCCGTCGACGACATGGCGTTCGCCCAACGGCTACGCTGGATCCAGACGACCTCAACCGGGGTGGGCCAGGCGGTGCGCACCCTCGGGTTGGATACGCGCGACGTGTTGGTGACGACCGCGCGCGGCGTGCATGCCGGGCCGCTGGCCGAATTCGTGTTCATGGCGCTGCTGATGCATTTCCGCTCCTTCCGGGAGCTCGAGGCGGAGCGGCTTGCGCATCGCTGGGTGCGGACGTGCTACCAGGAGGTGGCTGGGCGCACGCTGGTGATTGTTGGTGCCGGCGATTTGGCGCGAGGCTGCGCGAAGCTCGCCAAGGCGCTCGACATGCGGGTGATCGCCGTGGGGCGCGATGCCGCAAAGGACCGCGCCCACAACGCGCTGTTCGATCAAATCCTGCCCGGAGAGGCGTTGCACGCCGCGCTTGAGTTGGCGGATGCCGTGGTGGTGACGGTGCCGCATACCCCGGCGACCGAGCGCATGATTGACCGCGCCGCGTTTGCCGCCATGCGGCCGGGGGTGGCGTTCGTCAACATCGCCCGCGGGCAGGTGATCGACGATGGAGCCTTGGTTGACGCCCTGCGCGCGGGCCATGTCGGCTTCGCGGCGCTCGATGTCGCCACAGTTGAGCCGATGCCGCCCGAGCATCCGCTGTGGGACTGCCCGAACGTGCTGATCAGCCCCCATTCCGCCAGCACGGTGACTACCGAAAACCGCAAGATCACCGATATCTTCTGCTACAATCTGCGGTGCTGGCTCGACGGGCGCATCGGCGAGATGCGCAACGTGCTCGACAAGACCATGATGTATTGACCAGGGGGGCCCAATGAACACCGTCACCAGGCTGTTGCTTGCCGTTGCGGCGCTGCTGCCGCTCTCCGCCCGGGCCGCCGATCCGGCCGGGGAAATCTTGCTGATGGGCTATGGCGGGGCTTTCCAGGACAATTACATGAAGGCCTTCGTCGAGCCGTTCATGGCGAAGTTTCCGGCGGTGAAGGTGATCTACTCCGCCGGCGGCAATTCGGCGCAGATGCTCGGCCAGTTGCGGGCGCAGAAGGCGAGCCCGCAGGTGGATGTGTCGATCATCGATTTCTCGATCTCGCGGATTGGCAACGCCGAGGGCATCTACGCGCCGCTCGACCGCAAGGAGGTGCCGAACCTCGCCGACATCTTCGACGAGGCGCGCATGGGCGCCGCGCCCGGCGGCGGCGAGTGGGGCCCGGCGATGGATTTCGACCATCTCGTGATGATCTACGCGGCCGACCTGCAACCGGCGCCGACGGGTATCGCCGATCTGCTCAACCCCGCCAACAAGGGCAAGATCGTCTTCTCGCCGGCGCCGAACGTGATCGGCACCTCGGTGCAGATCCTGACCGCGAAATACCTCGGGCAGGACTACAAGGGGCCGGTTGACCCGGTGATCGACGCGCTGAAGAAGATCGCCGGCAACGTGCAGACCTGGCAGGCGACTCCCGACAATTACACCATGATCATCAACGGCGCGGCCAGCATCGGCATTGGCTGGAACGCGCGGGCGCAGTATTACGCCGACCGCTCGGGGGGCAAGCTGAAGTCGGTGGTGATGCGCGAGGGCGGGGTGCTCGACCTCGATACCATCAACCTCGTCGCCGGGGCGCGCAATGCGGCGGCGGCCAAGGCGTTCATCGACTTCGCGCTGAGCCCGGAACCGCAAGTGGCGATGGCCAAGGCGATGTACTACGGCCCCTCCAACAAGAAGGCCGTGCTGGCGCCGGAGCTGCTGGCCAGGACATCCTCGGCCCCGGCGACGCTGACGAAAATGGTGCCGGTCGATTGGGGCTTCGTCGCCGGGGCGCTTGACCAGTGGGCGGGGCGGTGGCGCCGGGATGTGATCCCGGCGCAGTAAGGAAGCGCTTATTTTTGAAAAAAGAAGCCCTTGCCTTCCCTGCTCTTTTGCTATTGCCGGCCGCGCTGATTACCTTTGTCGCCTTCCTGCTGCCGATGGCCTGGCTGGCAAGGCTGTCGCTGTCGCACAGCGTCGGCGGCGTGCTGGTCGATGGCGCGGACGCCGGCAACTACATGCGCTTCTTCACCGACCGCTTCTATCTCGGCGTGCTGTGGCGCTCGGTGTGGCTGGCGGGATCGGTGGCGGTGCTGTCGGTGCTGGCCTCCTATCCGATCGCCCTGTTCCTGTTCCGCAGCCGCTCGCGCTGGCGCAGCGTATTGACGGTGCTGGTGATCGCGCCGCTGCTGGTCAGCTCGGTGGTGCGCACTTTCGGCTGGATGATCATTCTCGGCGACCGGGGCTGGGTGAACGGCATTCTCGCGCAGTTCGGCACCGGGCCGATCCGGGCGATGAACTCGGTTTGGGGGGTGCTGATCGGGCTCACCGAAATCATGATGCCGACCACCACGCTGGCATTGCTGGCCGGTTTCGCGCGGCTCGATCCGGCGCTGGAGGAGGCGGCGCACAGTCTCGGCGCGGCGCCGCTGCGGCGGTTCTGGCGCGTCACCTTGCCGCTGACCATGCCCGGCATCGTGGTGGGTGCGCT
>CAIYPH010000806.1 GCA_903928045.1 uncultured Rhodospirillales bacterium | reverse complement strand
GCCATTTCTTTATAAGCCGGCACATTCAAACCTGTATGGGCACGCGCTTTTGTTATCGGAACGCTCTGCCGGCGCGGTTGAAGCCGCCCTGGCCCCTCATCTCGCGCGTTTCACCGGGCTCACGTTGCTGGTTCTCGGGGACGTCATGCCCGACCGCTACGTGCTCGGTGACGTCCGCCGCATCTCCTCCGAGGCGCCGATTCCGGTGCTGCACGCACAATCCCGCCGCCACGTTCTGGGCGGCGCCGGCAATGTCGCGCAGAACGCCGCCGCGCTCGGCGCCCGCGCGGTGCTCATCGGCGTGCACGGCGACGACGGCCCGGCGACAGAGCTGGCAGCAACGGTTGCGGCCGAGCCACGCATCACCAATCGGATGGTCCGCGTGCCAGGCCGCCCGACCACGGTTAAGACGCGATTCATGTCCGGCGGCCATCAATTGCTGCGATTGGATGAAGAGGTCACCACCCCGCTGACAGCCGAGGTCGAAACGCAGGTACTCGCGCAGTTCGAAGCAGCCCTGCCTGGCAGCGACGTGGTCGTGCTATCCGACTACGCCAAGGGCGTGCTGACCGACGCGGTACTGACCCGCGCCATCACGCTCGCGCGTGCCGCGGGGGTGAAGGTGGTGATCGATCCCAAGCGCGCGCGGTTCGGCGCCTATGCGCTGGCCGACGTGCTGACCCCCAATGCGCTGGAGGTGGCGCGGGCGACCGGGCTCGAAGCCACCACCAACGAAGGTGCCGCCATCGCCGGCGAGGCCGCGCGGCAGCAGGCCGATGCGGGAGCGGTGCTGGTCAAGCGCTCCGAAAAGGGGCTGACCCTGGTGCGCCGTGGCGCCGCCCCGGTGCACATCCCAACACGCGCCCAGGAAGTGGCGGACGTCTCGGGCGCCGGCGACACGCTGGTCACCGCCTTCGCTCTCGCGCTGGCCGCCGGCGCCGCCATGCCGGAGGCGGCCGCGCTGGGCAATGCGGCGGCGGGCATCGTCGTCGGCAAGCACGGCACGGCGACCGTCACTCACGCAGAATTGTTCGACGCGCTGCACCGGACCGAGCTGCTGGCGATCGACGAGAAGGTCGGCGACCTTGACGGCGCGCTGGCCCGCATTGCCGCCTGGCGGGCCGGCGGCCTGCGCATCGGCTTCACCAACGGCGTCTTCGACCTCATCCACCCCGGCCATGTCCGCGGGCTCGCCCGGGCCCGTGCCCAGTGCGACCGCCTGGTGGTCGGCCTCAATAGCGATGCCTCGGTGCGCCGCCTCAAAGGCCCCGACCGGCCGGTGCAAAGCGAAACCGCGCGCGCCACGGTGATGGCCTCGATGGCCTCGGCGGACCTTGTGGTGCTGTTCGAAGAGGACACACCGCAACGCCTGATCGAGGCGATCCGGCCCGATGTGTTGTTCAAAGGCGCCGACTACCGCATCGATCAAGTCGTCGGTGGCGAATTCGTGACTTCCTATGGGGGCCGAGTGGCACTAATCCCTCTTGAAGAGGGCCATAGTACTACCAATACCATCCGTCGAATCAATTCAGGAAGCTGAGCGCCGTATGAACGATCAAATTCCGCACCTCCGCCGGCTCGAGGCGGAGAGCATCCACATCATCCGCGAAGTCGCCGCCGAATGCCGCAATCCCGTCATGCTATATTCGATCGGCAAGGATTCCACGGTGATGCTGCATCTCGCGATGAAGGCATTCTACCCGGCCAAGCCGCCCTTCCCGCTGCTCCACGTCGATACCAAGTGGAAGTTCCGGGACATGATCACCTTCCGTGACCAGATGGTCGAACGGCTGGGCGTTAAGCTGATCACCTACACTAACGAGGAGGCCCGTGCGCAGGGCGTCAACCCCTTCGAGCATGGCGGATATTACACCCATGCGATGAAAACGGTTGCCCTCAAGGCGGCGCTGACCGCCGGCGGCTACGACGCGGCGTTCGGTGGCGCGCGGCGCGACGAGGAGAAGTCCCGCGCAAAGGAGCGTGTGTTCTCCTTCCGCACCGCCACCCATGAGTGGGACCCGAAGAACCAGCGGCCCGAATTTTGGCACCTCTATAACGGCCGGGTGAACAAGGGCGAATCGGTGCGGGTCTTCCCGCTGTCGAACTGGACCGAGCTCGACATCTGGACCTACATCATGCTGGAAGACCTTCCGGTGGTGCCGCTCTACTTCGCCAAGGACCTGCCGACCGTGGTGCGCGACGGCACTATTTTGGTGGTGGATGACGAGTCACGCATGCAGTACCTGCCGGGCGAGAAGCCGGAGATGCGCACAGTGCGCTTCCGCTCGCTCGGCTGCTGGCCGCTCTCGGGCGCCGTCGAATCGGGCGCCCTGTCGCTGCAGGATATCGTCGCCGAAATGCTGGCCACCCGGGTCAGCGAGCGCGGAGGGCGGCTGATCGACAAGGATGCGTCGGACTCCATGGAGAAGAAGAAGCGCGAGGGGTATTTCTGATGAACGCCGACACTCCTACCACCTCCGGTCTCGACGCCTTCCTGATTGAGCAGGCCCAGCTCGGCCTGCTGCGCTTCCTCACCTGCGGCAGCGTGGATGACGGCAAATCCACCCTTATCGGCCGGCTGCTGCACGAGGCCGGACAGATCCTCGACGATCAGCTCGCCACCCTCGAGAAGGACAGCGTCCGCCACGGCACCACTGGCGAGGAGATCGATTTCGCGCTCCTGGTCGATGGGCTGGAGGCCGAGCGCGAGCAGGGCATCACCATCGATGTCGCCTACCGCTTCTTCACCACCAATCGCCGCCGCTTCATGGTGGCCGATACCCCCGGCCACGAGCAGTACACCCGCAACATGGCCACCGGCGCCGCCAACGCTGATCTGGCCGTGCTGCTGGTCGATGCGCGCCACGGGCTGATGACGCAGACGCGCCGGCATGCCTTCGTGGTGTCCCTGATGGGCATCCGCCACGTCGTCCTCGCGGTCAACAAGATCGACCTGGTGGACTTCTCCGAGGCCCGCTACGAGGAAATCCAGGCCCAGTTCGCGGACATGGTGAAGAACCTCGGCTTCGCGAGCATCAAGGCGATCCCCATCTCGGCCCGCTTCGGCGACAACATCACCGTGCCCTCGCACCGCACGCCCTGGTATTCGGGCCCGACCATGCTCGACTACCTCGAGACGGTTGACGTGTCGGACGATACGGCCAAGCCGTTCCGCATGCCCGTGCAGTGGGTGAGCCGGCCGGACCATACGTTCCGAGGCTATGCCGGCACGGTCGCCACTGGGTCCATCCGCCCGGGCGAGCGCATCGCCGTGGCAAGCTCTGGCGTGGGCGCCACGGTGAAGCGCATCGTCACCATGGACGGCGATCGTGACGTGGCATTGCAGGGCGATGCGATCACCCTGGTGCTGGCTGAGGAGGTCGATATCTCCCGTGGCGACGTGGTGACCACCGGCGCCGCTGTTGCGGTGACCGATCGCTTCGACGCCAATCTGGTATGGCTCTCCGAGGCGCCGCTTTACCCGAGCCGCAGCTACCTGCTGAAGCTCGGCGCCGCCACGGTGGCCGGCACCGTCACCCGCATCCTGCATCGCGTCGACATCAACACCTATGAGCATGGCGGCGCCGACACGCTCAAAATGAACGACGTCGCGCATGTCTCCGTCACGCTCGGCACTGCCATCGCGGTCGAGGCTTATGCGGGCGACAAGGATCTCGGCGGCTTCATCCTGATCGACCGCATGACCAACTCAACCGTCGCGGTCGGCATGGTCACCCGCGTGGCCGATACCGGCGGCAACATTGTCTGGCAGAAGCAGGAGGTCGACAAGGCCGCCCGCGCAGCCATGAAGCACCAACACCCCGCCACCATCTGGTTCACCGGCCTGTCCGGCGCCGGCAAGTCGACCATCGCCAACCTGGTCGAACAAAAACTGCACGCCATCGGCCGCCACACCTTCATGCTCGATGGCGACAACGTCCGCCACGGCCTCAACCGCGATCTCGGCTTCTCCGAGGCCGACCGCATCGAAAACATCCGCCGCGCCGCCGAGGCGGCCAAGCTGATGGTCGAGGCCGGGCTGATCGTGCTGGTGAGCTTCATCTCGCCCTACCGCTCCGACCGCACCGCCGCCCGCGAACTGCACGCCCAAGGCGAATTCCTCGAGGTCTTCGTCGACACCCCCGTCGACGAATGCCGCCGGCGAGATCCCAAAGGCCTCTACAAACGCGCCGACGCCGGGCTGATCCCCAACTTCACCGGCGTCTCGGCGCCCTACGAAGCGCCGATCAAGCCGGAAATCCACCTCGACACCACCTCCGCCGCGGCCGACGTTCTGGCCGAGCGAGTGGTCGAGGAATTGCGGGCGCGCGGGTTGTTCGCTGGGTAGGATTGGGAAAGAACGTTGTTATTGTGATTAAAAGAAGTCGTTTTCTTTCCTAATTCCTCGGCAATCTCGCCCGATCCGGCGCATCAGGGTTCTGCGCCCGATGCCGCAGGAGGTGATCAGCCAGCACCAGGGCCACCATTGCCTCGCCCACCGGCACGGCGCGGATACCGACGCAAGGGTCGTGCCGACCCTTGGTCATGACATCGACCTCGGCGCCAGCGCGATCGACGCTCTGGCGGGTCGCGAGGATGGAGCTTGTCGGCTTCACCGCGAAGCGCGCCACGATTGGCTGTCCGGTCGAAATGCCGCCGAGGATGCCGCCGGCATGGTTGGAGCCGAACATCACCTCGCCGTTGGACATGCGCATTTCATCCGCATTTTCCTCGCCGGTGAGCGCGGCCGCCGCGAAGCCCTCGCCGATTTCCACGCCCTTGACCGCGTTGATCGACATAAGCCCGCCGGCGAGATCGGCATCGAGCTTGCCGTAGATCGGCGCGCCGACCCCGGGCGGCACGCCCTCGGCCACCACCTCGATCACCGCGCCGCACGAAGAGCCTGACTTGCGGACCTGGCCGAGATACGCCTCCCAATACGCGGCGGCCACGGGATCCGGGCAGAAGAACGGGTTGCGCTCCACCTCCGCCCAATCCCACCGCGCACGGTCAATGGCGTGCGGGCCGATCTGCACCAGGGCGCCGCGGATGGTCACCGCGCTGCCCAGCACCTTTCGCGCAATGGCGCCGGCGGCGACCCGCATGGCGGTCTCGCGCGCCGAGGAGCGGCCGCCGCCGCGATAGTCGCGAATGCCGTATTTCAGTTCATAGGTCAGGTCGGCATGACCCGGCCGCATGCGGGTGGCGATCTCGCCGTAGTCACGCGAACGCTGGTCGACGTTGTCGATCACCAGGCCGATCGGCGTGCCCGTCGTCATCCCTTCGAACACGCCTGAGAGGATGCGAACTTCGTCCGGCTCCTGGCGCTGGGTGGTGAACTTGGACTGGCCAGGCCGCCGCTTGTCGAGCCAGGGCTGGATGTCAGCCTCGGTGAGCGCGATGCGCGACGGACAGCCGTCCACCACGGCGCCGATCGCGGGACCATGGCTCTCGCCCCAGGTGGTGAGGCGGAAGAGATGACCGAAGCTGTTGTGCGACATTCGCCTTACTCGTGGGCGACCGACATGTCCGGCGCATCCGGGTTCTTCATGCCGACGGTGTGATAGCCGCTGTCGACATGGTGCACCTCGCCGGTGACACCCGAGCCCAGCTCGGAGAGCAGATACACTCCGGCACCGCCGACATCGCCGATGGTGGTGTTGCGGCGCAGCGGGGAGTTGTACTCGTTCCACTTCATGATGTAGCGGAAATCGCCGATGCCCGACGCCGCCAGCGTCTTGATCGGGCCGGCGGAAATCGCGTTCACCCGGATGTCGCGCGGCCCGAGATCGGCGGCGAGATAGCGTACCGAAGCCTCCAGCGCCGCCTTGGCGACGCCCATCACGTTGTAATGCGGGATCACCCGCTCGGCGCCGAGATAGGTCAACGTCAGCATCGCCCCCCCGTCCGGCATCATCTCGGCGGCGCGGCGGGCGACGGCGACGAAGCTGTAGCAGGAGATGTCCATCGCTTGCAGGAAGGCGGCGCGCGGCGTGTCCATGTAGTGGCCACGGAGATACTGCTTGTCGGCGAAGCCAATGGCGTGGACCAGGAAGTCGATCCGCCCCCAGGCGGCCTTCACCGCGGCGAAGGCGGCGTCCATGCTCGCATCATCTGCCACGTCGCAGGGGGCCAGCAGCGTCGAGCCGACCGAGGCCGCCAGTGGGCGCACCCTGCGCTCCAGCGCCTCGCCGAGATAGGTGAAGCCAAGCTCGGCACCCTGGGCGGCACAGGCGCGGGCGATGCCCCAGGCCAGCGAGCGGTCATTGGCGACGCCCATGATCAGGCCCCGCTTGCCGGCCAGCAGCGTGCCCTGGGCGGCAGGGCGTTCGGACTCGGTGTCGGTCATCGGGCGTTCCCCAGCGAAAACGAAGGCTATCTCGGGTTGTGGTCGCATAGGCATGGGCATGACTGCAAGAGGTTACACCGCGAGGCTGAGCTGGCGCACGGTGCCGAAGCCGGCGCGATGGTGCGCGGTGATGCCGAGCCGCTGCAGCGCGGCACGATGGACGGCGGTGCCGTAACCGGCATTGGCCTCCCAGCCATAACCCGGATATCGCGCGGCCAGCCGCGCCATCAGCCGGTCCCGCACCACCTTGGCGATGATCGAGGCGGCGGAGATGGCGGGTTCCGACGCATCGCCACCGACGATGCAACGGGTCGGGCATGCCAGGCCCGGCGCCTGGTTGCCGTCAACCAATGCCATGTCCGGCGCATCGGGCAGGCGGGCCACGGCACGGCGCATCGCGAGCAGGCTCGCCTGGAGGATATTGATGCGGGCGATGTCGCTGACCGACGCAGCGCCGATCCCGATCTCGACGCCGGGCGCCGCGCGCAGGGCGGCAAACGCCGTCTCGCGGGCTGTCGCGCTCAGTTTTTTCGAGTCGCCCAGCAGCACCGCCAGCGCCGGCGGCAGTGGTTCCGGCAACACCACGGCCGCGGCCAGCACCGGCCCGGCGAGCGGCCCCCGCCCCACCTCGTCAATCCCGGCGATCCGTCCGCTACGTGTCATCGGGCGAAGCTAACCCGTGGACTCGTCGTCGCCAAACCGCCGCTTGACAGGCGAGTGGCGTAAGGCGCCAGACTAAGCCTAAAGGCGGGGCACAAGCCCCGCCGAGACAAGCAAAAATGGGCAAGGAAACCACAATGTCCGCCAACTCCGACGACACAACGGCTCTCGGCACTGGTTTGACGCGGCGCGACACCATGCGCGCCGCCTTGCTCGGCAGTGCCGCCGCGCTGCTTCCCTTCGGCGCCGCGCTCGGCCAGGCCGCCGCACCGCCACGCAACCGCACGATGATCCTGGTGTGGTCCGGCTCGCGTGAAGGACGCTGGGTGGACTACGACCTGTGGAATCCGTACTCCATCGGCTCGAACCACCAGAACGGCCCGAACATGATGTACGAGCCGCTGGCCTATTACAGCGCCTTCGCCGACAAGACCTATATGTGGCTCGCCGAGAGCTACGCCTTCTCGGCCGATTTCAAGCAACTCACCATCAAGACGCGCCAGGGCATCAAATGGTCGGACGGGGTCCCGTTCTCCGCCGAGGACGTCGCCTATACCCTGAATGCGCTGCGCGACATCGGCCCCAAGGTGCGCTGGGGCGTCGACGTCAACCAGGCGGTCGCCAAGGCCACCGCGACCGACGCCAACACCGTGGTGGTGGACTTCAAGATCCCCTCGCCGCGCTTCTTCTTCTTCATGACCTACAAGTACGACATCGGCGTGTACATCGTGCCCAAGCACATCTTCGAAGGGCAGGATTGGACGACCTTCAAGCACTTCGACACCGCCAAGGGCTGGCCGGTCACCACCGGGCCCTGGCGCGTCACCAACGCCTCGCCGCAGCAGAAGGTGTTTGACCGCGCTGCCTCCTGGTGGGCGGCCGACCAGAAACTCGCGCCGCTGCCGCAGGTGCTGCGCAACATCTGGCTGCCCTTCGCCGGCGAGCAGCAGATGGCCCAGGCCATGATCACCAACCAGGTGGACGCCGGCACTGGCCTCCAGCCGGCCACCTTCCCCACCGTGTTCCGCCAGAACCCCAAGGTGACCACCCACTCCGGCCAGAAGCCGCCCTTCGGCTATCTCGACTGGTGGCCGATCTCGCTCTACCTCAACAACGAGGTGAAGCCGTTCGACAACAGGGACGTGCGCTGGGCGGTCAGCAACTACATCGACCGTGATCAACTGATCGAGGTCGCGCTGCTGGGCGCCGGCACGGTCTCCGCGCTACCCTTGCCGCCTTATCTGCCCCTCAAACCCTACCTGGACGCGGTAAAGGACAAGCTCGCCAAGTACAACACGCTGGAATTCAACCCCAAGAAGGGGGACGCCCTGCTCACCGGCGCCGGCTTCAAGAAAGGCGCCGACGGTATCTGGGCCGATGGATCCGGCAAGAAGCTCACGATCGAGATCATCGGCTTCGGCGGCTCCGGCG
>CAIYPH010000805.1 GCA_903928045.1 uncultured Rhodospirillales bacterium | reverse complement strand
TGCCCGTCACCACAGCCCCGCCCCGGCGCCAAAGGGCGCGGACAGGCGAACCGCGCCCGCGCCGCGCCCCCGCCACCCGACAACCGCGCCGCAAACCCGCCGCCATCGCTCCCCGCACGCGCGCTCCGCGCCCGGCGTGCGCGCATCCGACGCCCCCAGCCCGCCTCCACCAGCCCTTCCTCGACCTTGTCCTGCGTGAGCGACGAAGGCGAAATCCCCTCCTGATCGCGGCGCCCACGCACGCGTGTATTGTTTCGATCAGGCAACATTAATCACACGCCAGAAAGCCAAGGCAGGGAAAGCAAGTTCTCTTTTTTTGAAAAAAAAGAGCAAAAAACTTTTATCCCTTTGCAGCGTACCGCTCCAACCTATCCGCGGGGTGTACGCCAACGGCATGGATGGAACAGAAAGTTTTTTTGGTTCTTTTTGTTCACAAAAAGAACACCCCCTGGAGTCACTCCCACAACCAACTACTATAAGCGCCGCACGAATCGGGGGAAAACGAGGATGACCACACGGCGGATCGGATCGATGGAAGTCACGCGCATCGAGGAAAGCCACGGCGCCGGCTTCCCGCCCAATTTCCTCCTGCCGGACTGGGACCCCGCGGTGCTCGACGAGCACCGGGACTGGCTGGTGCCCAACTACTACAACGAGGCGGAGGGCAAGATGGTCTCCTCCATCCATTCCTGGCTCATCCGCACCGGCAGCCACAACATCCTGATCGACACCTGCTGCGGCAACCACAAGAACCGCCCGGATTTCCCGCGCTTCCACATGCGCGACACCCCGTATCTCGACCGCCTCAAGGCCGCCGGCGTCGCGCGCGAGGAGGTGGATTTCGTCATGTGCACCCATCTGCACGTCGACCATGTCGGCTGGAACACCCATCTGGTGGACGGCAAGTGGCAGCCGACCTTCCCCAACGCCAAATACGTGTTCTCCCAGGTGGAGCGCGACTTCTGGGACCCCTCGCGCAACCCGGACCTCAATGACAGCGCCAAGCGCATCTTCGAGGACAGCCTGGCCCCGGTGCTCGATGCCGGCCTCGCGCAGACCGTCAACATGACCGACCAGATCGGCGACAATTTGCTGATCGAGCCCGCCCCCGGCCACGCGCCCGGCCACGTCATCTTCCGCCTGCTCGATGGCGGCGATGAGGGCGTGTTCATCGGTGACGTGATGCACCATCCGATCCAGGTCTATCGCCCGGAATGGTCGAGCGGCTTCGATACCGATCCGCGCATGGCCGAAGCCTCGCGCCGCCGGGTGCTCGATCACTGCGCGGACTGCAACGCCCGCGTCTTCCCCGCCCATTTCGGCACGCCGCATCTCGGCCGGGTGAAGCGCAAGGGCAGCGGCTACCGCTTCGAGTTCGACCACGGGGAGGGCGCGTGAGCGATCTCCCCCGCTCGATCGAGCTCGAAGGCGCCTCCAACCTCCGCGATCTCGGCGGCTACCGCACCAAGGATGGCGCGAAGGTTCGCTTCAACCGCGTCTTCCGCTCCGCCCGCCTCTCGGAGATCACGGACGAGGACGCCAAACGCATCCGCGCCGCCGGCATCGGCCGGGTTGCCGATCTGCGCGGCCCGGGCGAGCAGGCGGCCGCACCCACCAGGCTCACCGGGGTGAAAATCCACGACCTCTCCATCGACCCATCCCTCGGCAACGCACTCCGCGCCCTCTCCGAACAAGGCGACACCGCCCGCCTCCCCATCCAGCAGCTCATGGCCGAGGCCTACGCCGCCTACGCACTCACCTGGAACCATCGCTACGCCCGCCTGTTCGACCTCCTCCTGGAACCGAACGCCCCTGCTTTGCTGTTCCACTGCACCGCCGGCAAAGACCGCACCGGCTTCGGCGCCGCGCTTATCCTGGCCGCCCTTGGCGTCGATCGTGCCACAATCCAGGCAGACTACCTCGCCACCCGCCGCCTCTGGCGCGGCCAGGCCGGCGTGAGCACCAGCCTCACCCCGATCGCGGCCGAAGTGCTCACCAGCGTGGAGCCGATGTTCCTCGACGCCGCCTTCGCCGCGATGATGGATACGCACGGGAGCCTCGACGGCTATCTCGAAACCCGCATCGGCCTCGACGCCGGGCGCCGCGCGGCCCTGCGCGACGCCCTGCTGGAGTAGCGGCTCAGAGCCCTTCGAAAAGCGCCGTCGTGATGTAGCGCTCGGCGAAGGAGGGGATGATGGTGACGATCCGCTTGCCGGCCATCTCCGGCCGCTTCGCCACCTTCAGCGTCGCCGCCAATGCCGCCCCCGAGGAAATGCCGCCCGGGATACCCTCGCGCGACGCCAGCCGCCGCGCCCAGTGGAACGCCTCGTCATTGGCCACCTGCACCACCTCGTCGATCAGGCTGCGATCCAGCACCTCCGGCACGAAGCCCGCGCCGATCCCCTGAATCGGGTGCGGTGCCGGGCTGCCGCCGGAGAGCACGGGGCTGGCCGCCGGCTCAACCGCGAACATCTTGAGGCCCGGCTTGCGCGGCTTCAGCACCTGGCCGATGCCGGTCAGCGTGCCGCCGGTGCCGATGCCGCTCACGACAGCGTCCACCTCGCCGGCGGTGTCGTACCAGATCTCCTCCGCGGTGGTGCGGCGATGGATGGCGGGGTTGTCGGGGTTGCCGAACTGATCGGGCTTCACCGCGCCGGGGGTGGCGGCGAGGATCTCGTTCGCCTTGGCGATAGCGCCGTTCATGCCCTTCTCGCGCGGCGTCAGCACAAGCTCCGCGCCGAGATAGGCCAGCATCTTGCGCCGCTCGATCGACACGCTCTCCGGCATGGTCAGGATCAGCTTGTAGCCGCGGGCGGCGCAAACGAAGGCGAGGCCGATGCCGGTATTGCCCGAAGTCGGCTCGACGATCACGGCGCCCGGCCCAATGGCGCCGCGTTCTTCCAGCGCCACGATCATGTTGACGCCGATGCGGTCCTTCACCGAGGCGATCGGGTTGAAGAATTCGAGCTTGAGGCAGATATCCGCCGTCACGCCCTCATCGGCGCAGATCTGCGGGATGCGCACCAGCGGCGTGTTGCCGATGGTCTCGGCGATGCTGTCGTAGATGCGCCCGCGCATCGGGCGGTCGAACACGAGGGGTTTGTGGCTGGACATCGAGTGCCTCCGATCTTTGATTGAATCGAACCTTATCCGCCGACCGCCATCGCGCCAAACGAAATTGCGCCGCCACCCTTGCCGCGGTCGTCCGGGCGCGGCATCGTCGCGCCACGACCAAATCCCGGGAGCTTCACAATGAGTCTTCGCCGCATCGCGCTCGCGATCGCGCTCACCTTTCCGCTTGCCGCCATCGCCCAGCCGCTGCGCACCGGGGTGGATGGCACCTTCGCGCCGCACGCCATGCCCAAGCTCGGCGGTGGTGGGGTCGAGGGCTTCCAGATCGACCTCTTCACCGAGGCCGCCCGCCGGATGAAGCGCGAGATCACCATCGAGAGCACCAGCTTCTCCGGTCTCATCCCTGGCCTGATGTCCGGCCGCTATGACTTCATCGCCGCGCCGACGACGGTGACGAAGGAGCGGGCTGAGAACATGCTGTTCACGTCGGGCTATCTCTGGACCGCCTTCCAGTTCGGCATCAAGAAAGGCGCCGCGCCGATCAAGTCCTGGGAGGATCTCAAGGGCAAGGCCGTCTCAGTGAACAAGGGCACGCCCTATGAGACGCTGTCCAAGCAGATGGGCGAGAAGATCGGCTTCACCGTGCAGGTCTATGACACCCAGCCGGACGCCACCCAGGCGGTGCTCTCGGGCCGCGCTTTTGCCACGCTCGGCGGCAATACGGTGATCAAATACACCGCCGCGAAGAACCCGCAATTCGTCGCCGACCTCGTGCTGAACGAGAGCAAGGCGCACTGGGCCGCGCCCTTCCGCAAGGACAGCGTGGCGCTGCGCAACCAGATGCAGGACGTGCTGGACTGCATGAAGAAGGACGGCACCATCGCCAAGCTCTCCGAGAAGTGGTTCGGCGCCGCCCCCGCCGCGGATGACCTGGAGAACACCATCACCCCCGGCTACGGCGTGCCCGGCATGCCCGGCTATGACCCGACCGCGCATGCCCTGACCTGCGGTTGATGATCCAGGCAAAGGGGATCCATAAGCAGTTCGGCGCCCTTCACGTCTTGAAGGGCGTCGATCTCGACGTGGCCGAGCGGGAGCTGGTGTTCATCATCGGCCCCTCCGGCTCCGGCAAATCCACCATGCTGCGCTGCCTCAACCGGCTGGAAGTGCCGAGTGCGGGCAGCGTGGTGGTGGACGGGATTGACCTGCTGGATCCCCGCACCGACCTCAACCACGCCCGCCAGCGCATCGGCATGGTGTTCCAGTCCTTCAACCTCTACCCGCATATGACGGCGCTGGGGAATGTGACGCTGGCACTGCGCAAGGTGGCCGGCAAGTCCCGCGCCGAGGCGGACGAGATCGGCCATGCCGCGCTCGCCCGCGTCGGCCTCGCCGAGCGCGCGGACCACAAGCCGGGCCAGTTGTCGGGCGGCCAGCAGCAGCGCGTCGCGATTGCGCGGGCCATCGCGCTCGAACCGCGCGTGATGCTGTTCGACGAACCGACCTCGGCGCTCGACCCTGAGTTGGTCGGCAGCGTGCTCGGCGTGATGCGCTCCTTGCGCGAAAGCGGCATGACGATGGTGGTGGTGAGCCACGAAATGGGTTTCGCCCGCGCGGCGGCCGACCGGGTGCTGTTCATGGATGACGGGCTGATCGTCGAGCAGGGGCCGCCGGCGCAGATTTTCGAGGCGCCCGTCCACGCCCGCACCCGCGGGTTCATCAGCCAGATCCAGCGCCACTGATGGCCGTTCTGTGATGGGGGGCTGGGAGCGCTTCGCCGAGACATTCCTCAACGCGAAGGTGATGGCGCGCTACTGGCCGGACATCGTGGCCGGGCTCGGTACCACCATCGAGCTCGCGGCGCTGATCGTGGTGAGCGGGCTGGCCGCCGGGCTGGCGCTGGCAGTGCTGCGCAGCTTCGGCATCCGCGTGGTGAACTGGGCGATCGTCTTTGTGGTGGACCTGTTTCGCGCTTTGCCGCCGCTGGTGATCATCGTGCTGATCTATTTCGGCCTGCCGAGCATCGACATCGCACCCTCCGGCTTCATCTCCACCTGGCTCAGTATGGCACTGGTGCTGATGGCCTTCTCGGAAGAGATCTTCTGGGCCGGCATTACCGCCATTCCGCGCGGCCAGTGGGAAGCCGCACGCTCCACCGGGCTCGGCTTCGGCGAGACGTTGGCACATGTGATCCTGCCCCAGGCCCTGCGCATCACCATCCCGCCGCTCACCAACCGCACCATCGCCATCACCAAGGGTACCGCCTTGGGCTCGGTGGTGGCGGTGACGGAGATCCTCGGCCAGGCCTCCTCGGCGGTTTCGAACAGCTACAACCCCTCACCGCTCACCCTTGGGGCGGCGGCCTACCTCGTCCTGTTCCTGCCGGTGGTCATTTTCGGCCGTTGGGTGGAGCGGAAGTTCCGATGATCGAGACCTTCTTCAACGCCGCGATCATGGCGCAGGCTTGGCCCATCATCCTGGCCGGGCTCGGGAATACGCTGGCGCTGTCGCTGATGGTGGTGCCGCTTGGGCTGGCCGGCGGCATGCTTCTCGCGCTGCTCTCCACCCTTCGTTCGCCCTGGGTGCGCTGGCCGCTGATGGCCTGGGTGGATTTCTTCCGCGCCTTCCCGCCGCTGGTGCTGCTGATCTTCCTCTATGCCGGACTGCCCTTCGCCGGGCTTGAGCTGGGCGGTTTCGCCTGCGTGGGCATCGCGTTCTTCCTCAACACCGGCGCCTATTACGGCGAGGTGCTGCGGGCGGGCATTGAGAGCGTGCCGGCCGGGCAGATCGAGGCGGCGCGCTCCACCGGGCTGAGCCGCCTTCAGGCGCTGGTCTGGATCGTGCTGCCGCAGGCGGTGCGCGCCGTGCTGCCCGATTTGCTGTCCAACACGCTGGAAGTGGTGAAGCTGACCTCGCTCGCCTCGGTGGTCGCGCTGCCGGAGCTGCTGTTCCAGGCCCGTCAGGCGCAAAGCCTGACCTATAACCCGACGCCGATCGTCGCCGCGGCCGCGGTTTATTTCCTGCTGCTGTGGCCGCTGGTGCGCCTGCTCAGCCGGCTCGAAAACCGCGCCGTCGCCTCCCGGCGCTAGTCCTCGTCGCCGCCCTTGTCCCGCTGCTCGCGCGCGCGCTTGGCTTCCTCGGCGGCCCGAACCCGCTGCGCCTTGACGAGTCGCAACGCCAGCTTGGCGCTGACCGCGACCCAGACGAAATCCGTCATTGCGCTGGCGAGGGTCGACATCGAGGTACTCACGAGATCCAGCACCATCGAGGCGCCGGAGCCCGGCCGCAGTTCCGCCATCCGGATCGTCGCGATGAAGCCGCCGGAGAGCAGGATGCTCGGCAGATAAACCAGCAACATCGTCGTCAGCACCGGGATCGCCGCGCCCTGCGTATAGGCGAAGGAGGTGTCCATCGCCTGCGGCTTGCTGCCGGTCGCCGCCATCGCCCCGCTGATCGCCAGCCGGCCCAGCAGCCAGAACGACCCAGCCTTGACCAGCGCCGCGAACCCCACCGCGCCCAGCACGGCGAAGCGGCGCAGGCCCACGCGCGGAATGACATCGAGCGCCAGCGCGAAAGGCAGCGCGCCGAGCAGGCTGATGAACGCCAGCACCGCCAGCATCAGCGCGACGCGACGCGTCCGCACGTCGATCTGCCAATAGCGCCGGCTGACGTCTCCCAGCACCGCGAAGCGATACAGCGCCGTCCAGATCGGCGCGAGGCCCAGCATGAGCACAAGGGCGATCGTCCAGGTCAGCAGCATCCCCGCCAGCCAGAAGGGCAGCGGCAGGCGGATGATCCCGACCGAGCCAATCGCGGCCGCGATCGTATAGCCACCCAGCACCCCGAAGGTCATGCCAGGCTTGGCGCGCACAAACCGCGCAGCCGCCCCGAGCCCCTCGCCGATGGTGCCGAAAATCGGGAACATCATGGACATCCTAATCGGTTGCCCGAATGCTCAGCGCTGCCGCCAAGGCAGGCCCTCGGCCTTCCAGCCGGCGACCTGACCGCGATGCCCCTCGGCATCCGGCGGCCCCTCGAACCCGTCGGCCACGTTGTAGCTGTGCACAAACCCCGCCGCGATCGCCGCCGCGGCCGCGGCCAGGCTGCGCACGCCGCTGCGGCAAATGAAGTAGATGTGGTGGTCCGGCGTGAACCCCGCGCCACGCAACTGGTCGACGAACCCGCCATTCACCGCCATGGCCGGGAAAATCTGCCAGGGGATCAGCACCGGCTGCTTGCCGGCGGCCGAGAGATCGGCCAAGCCGACATACGTCCATTCCGCGTCGGTGCGGACATCGACGAGTTGCGACTGGGGGTCATTCTGCAACGCGGCCCAGACGTCGGAAGTGTGGATGTTGTCGACCATGCCGGACGCCCCCATGATATCGAAGTGAAATCGCACGCCACGGGCGCGCATTCAACCCGTCTGAGACCACAGAGCGACCGGAGGCGCAACAGACATGTCAGGCACCGCACACGTGAGCGTTCCCCCCCCGGTCGCCGGCGATCTCGCCGCCGCCATCGGCAACACCCCCCTCATCCGCCTGCGCCGCGCCTCGGAGGCCACCGGGTGCACCATTCTGGGCAAGGCCGAGTTCATGAACCCCGGCGGCTCGGTGAAGGACCGCGCGGGGCTCGCCATCATCGCCGACGCCGAGGCCTCCGGTCGCCTCAAGCCGGGCGGCACCATCGTGGAGGGCACGGCGGGGAACACCGGCATCGGCCTGACGCTGGTGGGCAATGCGCGCGGCTACCGCTCGGTGATCGTCATGCCGGAGACCCAGAGCCGCGAGAAGATCGACTTCCTGCGCATGATCGGCGCCGATCTGCGGCTGGTGCCGGCCAAGCCGTTCAAGGACCCCGGCAACTACGTGCATGTCTCGCGCCGGCTCGCCGAGGAATTGCAGGGCGTCTGGGCTAACCAGTTCGATAATCTGGCAAATCGGGAAGGCCATCGCGAAACCACCGGCCCCGAGATCTGGCACCAGACCGCCGGTGGCATCGATGCCTTCACTTGCGCCTGCGGCACCGGCGGCACGCTGGCGGGCGTCGCCATGGCGCTCAAGGCGCGCAACCCCAAGGTTCGCATCGTGCTGGCCGACCCCGAGGGCTCCTGCCTCTATGGCTGGGTGAAATCGGGGGACCTCACGGTGACCGGCAACTCGATCACCGAGGGCATCGGCCAGGGCCGGGTGCCCGGCAACCTCGAAGGCGCGCCGATCGATGATGCCGTGCGCATCCCCGACGCCGAGGCGCTGGAGCAGGTGTTCGACCTGCTGATCCACGAGGGCCTCTCCATCGGCGGCTCGGCCGGCATCAACGTCGCCGCCGCCATCCGGGTCGCCCGCGCGATGGGGCCTGGTCACACGATTGTGACAATCCTGTGCGACGGCGGCGCGCGCTACCAGTCCAAGCTCTTCAACCCGGAGTTCCTGCGCGAGAAGGGCCTCCCTACCCCCCCATGGATGTCCTGATGACCGATCTGCTCAAGCAGGCGACCGAAGCCGGTATCGCCAACTTCACCGCCACCTCCGGCCGCGTGCCCGATAGTTTCCAGCTGCTCGCCAAGCACGCGCCGGCGGCCTTCGCCGGCTACGGCCTCATCCGCAGCGCCCTGATGAAGGACAGCAGCGCCGAGGGGGGTCTCGACCTCAAGACCAAGGAGTTCATCTACGTCCTGCTCGACGTGCTGCGCGGAGATCTCAAGGGCGCCCTCTCCCACGCCGGCAACGCGATGAAGCTCGGCCTGACCCTGCCGGAACTCGCGGACGGGCTCGTGCAGGTGATCATGGTCGGCGGCATCAACACCTGGAACATGCACGGCCAAGAAGTGATGAAGGCCTGCGAAGCCATGGTCGAACCGCCGGCGGCGCGCGAGCCGGTCGAAGGCGGGATGCGCTGAGGCGGGAGTGGAAAGCAAGGCGAGGGGGCCTACTCCGTGGTAGCGACCGCCGAGTAGGCCCCGTCGCTTTCTTCTCACCCTCTTAAACGGATGCGGGTCTGGGGGCTTAGCCCCCAGCGGGGTCAAGGGGCAGCGCCCCTTGCCTGCCTTTCGCTACCCCCTCACCCGCGTGACTTCCGCCATGAATGTCGCCAGTCGGGCCGGGTCGACCTCGTTCCACCACACGCCGTCGCGTTTGAGGTAGGAGGCGACGATCACCGCGTCGGCGATGGTCAGGATGTCGCCGACATTGGCGGGGGTGACGCCGCTGCCGACCGCGACCGGGAGCGAGGTGCCGTTGGCGATTTCGGCGAGTTCGTCGAGCGAGGCGGCGTCGCCGGTGCGTTGGCCGGTGGCGATGGCGACGTCGGCGTCGAAGAACTCGGCGTCGCGTGCCATTTCGGGGATGGAGCGGTCGGCGACGATGGCGTGGGCGCCGTGCTTGACGTGCACATCGGCGAAGATTTTGACGTCGCGGGCGTGCAGCCAGGCGCGGTAGCGGGCGGCGGCGCCGGCGGGGCCTTCCATGAAGCCCTCATTGGCGACGTAGGCGTTGGCCCATTGGTTGACCCGCACGAAGGCCGCGCCGGCGGCCTTGGCGACCGCGAGTGCCTGGATTGCGCCATTGGCGAGCACGTTCACGCCGACCGGCAGGCCGCTTTCCAGCCGCACCGCGCGTGTCATCACCGCCATGGCGGCGGCGGTTTCCGGGCCGAGGGCTTCGGGCTTGGCGAAGGGGATGTCGCCGTGGTTCTCGACGATCAGCCCATCCACGCCGCCGGCGCGGTAGCGCTGGGCCTCGGCGAGGGCGAAGCCGATCACCTCCTCCATCGCCATGCCGTCATAGGCCGGCGAACCCGGCAGCGGCAGGGAGTGGATCACCCCGATCACTGCCTTGCGGCGGCCGAATATGGCCTCGATGGCGTTGGGTTTGGGGCGGTAAACGGGTTTAGCGGGCATGGCGCTCACGATCTGGGATGGAGTTGACGCTACCTTGCGCGGCTTGGATGCTCAACCGATGTCGGAGACCGATCTCTACGCGCCGGTGAAGCGCTTCCTCGAAGCCAACGGGTTCACCGTGAAGGGCGAAATTCGTGGGGCGGATGTGGTGGGGATGCGGGAGGGCGAGACGCCGCTGCTGGTGATCGCGGAACTCAAGCTGGGGCTGAGTTTTGACCTGGTGTTGCAGGCCGTTGATCGCATGACGACCGCCGATGAGGTGTGGCTCGCCGTGCCGGCCACGAAGAAGGGGCGCGATCGTGATCGCCGGGCGCACCGGCTGTGCCGCCTGCTCGGCATAGGGCTGTTGGCGGTGACGGTGCGGAGCGGGCATGTCGAGGTGCTGGCGGAGCCCACGCCCTATGCGCCGCGCCGCAATGCGCCGGCGCGCCGCCTGATCGTCAAGGAATTCACCCGCAGGCGCGGCGACCCCAGCACTGGCGGTTCGACGCGGACGGGCATCATGACCGCCTATCGCCAGCAGGCGCTTTCCATCGCCCGCGCGCTGGCCCCGGCGCCGCTGCGCCCGCGCGACCTGCGGCCCGACCACCCCGACGCGCTTTCGATCCTGTCAAGGAACGTATACGGTTGGTTTGAACGAACGGCGCGCGGAGTCTACGGTCTCACCCCGGCCGGCCACGACGCGCTGCGCGCCTGGCCCGAGCATCGTGCAGGAGACGACAATGGGATACCGCGTGCTGACGGGTGAGTTCGCCCACGAGACCAATACTTTCAGCGTGGTGCCGACCACGATGGACCACTTCCGCCGCCGCACCTTCCTGACCGCCAATGAGATCCCGGCCCGCCGCCGCGGCACCCGCTCCGAGTTCGGCGCCACGTTTGAGGCCGCCGACAAATTCGGCTGGTCGCTGATCCACCCAATCGCCGCCTCCGCCAACCCCTCCGGCACGATCACGCGCGAGACCTTCGAGACCATCACCGGCATGCTGCTGGCGGGCGCCGAGGGCGGCATCGACGGCGCCCTGCTGCATCTCCACGGTGCCATGGTCGCCGAGGGGTTCGAGGACGGCGAGGGCGAAATCCTCCGCCGCCTGCGCGAGAAAGTCGGGCCTGATGTCCCCATCGTCGTCACCCTCGACCTGCACGGCAACATCACCCAGCAGATGGCCGATTGCGCCAATGCGCTGATCGCCGTGCGCACCTATCCGCATGTCGACTACTACGAGCGCGCCTGGCAGGGGGCGGATTTGTTGCAGCACGCCATGGAGGGGAAGATCAAGCCGCGCACGGTGATCGCCAAGCGGCCGATGCTGCGCGGCCTCAATGGCGGGCGCACCCAGATCGGCCCGATGCGCGAATTGATCGAGCGCGGCGAGACGCTGGAGACCGAGGGCCGCGCTTTGGTGGTCTCGGTCTGCTCCGGCTTCACCGCCGCCGATATCCAGGACATCGGCCCCTCTGTCACGGTGACGACCGATGGCGCGGACCCGGCGGGCCAGGCCATCGCCGAGGAGTTCATGGATTACGCGTGGAAAACGCGGGAGTACCTCAGCGTCACCAACTGGCCCATCGACAAGGCGCTGGCCCATGCCCGTGCCGGCGAAGGCAAGCACGAGCGCCCGCTGGTGATGGCCGATGTCACCGACAATCCCGGCAGCGGCCATTATGGCGACGCCACCAACCTGCTGCGGGCGATGATCGCCGCCGACGTGCAAAACGCCGCCTTCTACGCGATTTTCGACCCCGCGGCGGTGCAGGCCGCCATCGCGCTCGGCGTCGGCCGCTCGGGCAGCCTCACCATCGGCGGCAAGCATGATCCCAATGCCGGCGGCGCGCCGCTGACGGTGGAGGCGCATGTCGTCACCCTCGCCGATGGGCGGATGCAGACCTTCGGCCCCATGGGCGGCGGCGTCTGGCGCGATTACGGCCCCTCCGCCCTCATCCGCGTCGGCGGCATCGATATCGCGCTGATCACCAATAACGGCCAGGCGACCGACCTCGCGCAGTTGACCTCGCTGGGCTGCGAGCCCACCCGCAAGGACACCATCGCGGTGAAATCCAACCACCATTTCCGCGCCGCCTTCGAGCCCATCGCGCGCGAGGTGATCACGGTGGATGGCGGCGGGCTCGGCTCGATGATCCTGCGCACCATGCCCTACAAGCACGTCCGCCGGCCGATCTGGCCGCTCGATACCATCGCCTGACCATGGCCATCCGCGAGGCTGATCCCTGGCGGACGCAGTATGCTTACCGCACAGACAGTCATTGAACGGCTTGGTGGCCCCAGTGAGGCGGCCAAGAAACTCGGCCACAAACGCACCGCGGTGGCCATGTGGCGCAAGCGCGAGACGGTGCCGCCGCGCCATGCCAGGCGGTGGCCGAACAATTGCAAGTCGAACCTGCCGTCATCCTGCGGGCTGGGCAGGCGAGTGCCGCGTGATGCGTTCAGATGTCCTGCCCGGGCGGCTTGACGGGTGGCGCGGGATGCCTTGCGCGCTCCTCCTGCACGGCAGCGGCGGCGCGTGCGGCGGCGACGGTATCGGCATCGGACATGAAGCTTCGACGCTCAGCCATGCTGCCGTAATCGACGCCCATTGCTTCATCGCGAGAGCCAGAACACAGCGCCATAGCCGCGGTGGCGATAGTGGACGGCGCCGACCCGGACGGCACCATCTGCCGGGCACGGCCGACCGTGCATGTAATATAGGCATGGATTACGGCGAAGAACCGCGCGTTAGCGGACGGGGCAGCCACTGGCGCCAGTGGCATAATGGGGGCCGGAATAGTCGGCACAGGCACCGGAGCGACCGGCAAACGGGGGGATTGCTCCGGAAAATTCGCGCGGCGTTCGACAATCAACGATACGGCTTTTTCGATCATCATTCGGTGCATGCGGTCACGAAACGGCAAGGTGACGATGGCAGGATTAATGGTGGCATAGTAGCTCATCTCGTCTCGCGTGCAGTTATTGACAGCGGTGACCGCAATAAAGTCAGCCGGCTCGCCCGACACGCGCGTGAGAGCGACAACGCGGCTGAAGACACAATTGCCCCACACTTCGACAGCAGCCGATTGAGCACGAGCGACGGCACCTTGATCGGCCGGGGCGGCGCAGCCCGCCAGCACCGCCACACTCAGAAGAACCCACCGCATCGCCGCCTCCCTTCTGATCAGCCGCGGACCGTAACACGGTTCGCGCCCGGATTGGAGGCCGCATGACCGACACCGGCGCCCTTCTGCTGGCGCTCGCCACTCCGCCGATCGGCGGCGCGATTTCGCGGATATCCCCTGCCCCACGGGCGTCGACATCCCAACCGAGGATGCCGACGCCTGGGAGTGGTTCCCCGCCCATCGCTGGGTCTACGACAAGCTGCGCGTCGCGATGTCGCAAGGCATCGCCGCCGCCCCGCACGGCGTCATGCCGCCCCATTTCCCCATCTTCTCCAAACCGATCACCAATCTGCGCGGCATGGGCACCGGCAGCCAGATCATCCGCTCCGCCGCCCAGTATAAAACCGCCCTCACCCCCGGCCATTTCTGGATGGAACTGCTCCGCGGCGCGCACGTCAGCACCGATGTCGCGGTATTGCACGGCCGCGCCGTATGGTGGCGCCACGCCACCGGCATTCCCCGCCCCGGCGGCACCTTCGATCGCTGGATCATCCACGCCGAACCCCGCCCGGCGCTCGAGGCCTATTGCGCCGCCTGGATCGACGCCAACATGCCCGGTTACTCCGGCATGATGAACTTCGAGACCATCGGCGGCCGCATCATCGAGGCGCATCTGCGCTTCGCCGACCAGTGGCCCGATCTCTACGGGGCCGGCTGGGTCGCGGCGCTCATCGGCCTCTACGCCGGCCAAGGCTGGAACCACGCCGATACCAACCCTCAAACCGGCTACTCGGTTATCCTGTTCGCCCCGCACGGCCGCCGCTACCGCCCGCCCTCCGCCGCCTTGCAAGCCGATATCCGCGCCCGGCCCGGCATCTCCAGCCTGCAAATCACCTTCCACCCCGGCCGCGCCAACCGCCTGCACGCCATGCCGCCGGGCGGTTTCCGCCTCGCCATCGTGAACTGCCGCAGCCTTGCCGCCGGCAGGATGGCACGGCGAGACCTCGCGGCGGCGATGCTCTGAGCACTGCCTAATCCCGTCCCGCGGGCGGGGCGCGGCGGCGCGCGGCGACCAAGCCCAGCAAGCAGAGCCCCGAACCGAACAGCAGCAGCGAGCCCGGTTCCGGAACCGCGATGCTGGCTGCGCTCACGCTGAACGCCACCACCGCCGCCGTGCTGGCAGGGGAGGCGTTGCGGATCAACACGGTATAGGAGCGCTCGGGATCCTCGGTGTAACCGAGCGCGAGCAGCGACGAACCCTGTCCCACCGGCTCGGGCTCGACCGCCTCGTAGAGCCCGTCATCGGCCGGCTCCTCACCCGTCACCGGTTTGACCGCGCCGTACATGCCATCCCTTTCAACGGTGCCACCGGTCATCGGCAGCGGGCCGCCGGTGGTGACCAGATATGAGTCGCCGGCGAGGGTGCCAATCGGGGTCGCGCCAGACGGCGCGGCGCTTAGAGTCCGTCCGGTAGGTTCATTTAGGATTACAAAGCC
>CAIYPH010000804.1 GCA_903928045.1 uncultured Rhodospirillales bacterium | reverse complement strand
TCGCGGTGGCGAGCGCGGTGGCGAAGTGGCGGTTATAGACGGCCTGGACGCCATAGAGCGGATTGCAGATCGCCGCGCTGAGGCCGAACCCATCCAGCGCATCGCGGCGGAGACGCTCGAAATCGGCGCCGGGCTTCTGGCCGGAAACCCGCCAATCCGCCCTTCCATTGGCCGGAATTTTCGGCGGGAAACTCGCGAGATCGAGCCCATCGATGCCACGCACGGTGATCTGCTCGCGCCAATACGGATCGAGATACGGCATCAGCGCCGCCGTGCCGGGCAGCGCCGGATGCAGATCGCAATCGATGCCGCCTGGGGTAACCCCCTGCATGGACGAACCCCTCCCGGGCCATTGGTGGCGCGAGGCTACTGCCGCTATGGCCGGCCGTCCATCGGGAGAAGCCGGGCTGCGGGAGGAAAAAATTTTCGGATGCCGGGGAAAAAAGAGCTTGACCCCCGGTGGCGATGTATGGAACATATAGGGAACTTAACATCTCAGGAGCCCCTCATGCCGTCCCGCCCCTCCCACCTCCAGGCTTTGCTGCGCGTGCTGCAGCTTGTGCTGGGCGTGTTGTGCGGTGCGCTGGGGGTGCAGGCGGCGGCGCTGCGGGCGCGCTGCGATATGCTGCCGGAGAAACACCGGCGCCGGGCGGGGCTGGAGAAGGAGCTGCGCCGCATCGCCTGGGCGCAGGCGATGCTGACCGACCCCGATCTGCTCGAGGATGCCGCCTTTCGCGGTCTGGCGGCCGAACGGGCGCGCGTTCATGCCGATGCCGGGCGGCGGGCGATGGTGTGGCGGTCCATCTACCCGACGCCACTGGTGCGGCTGGCCGGCGCCGTGCCGGCGGTCGCGCCGCGTCTGGAGGAGGCGCGATGTACCGGCTTCATCGCCGTCGCCTCAGCGCTGCCGGGAGCCCCCCGCGCGGCGGCGCTGGCGCGTGTACGGAGCGGTGCGGCGGCATCGTGAGCCGCGGTGTGGCCCCCGGTTTTGACAGGCTCGGCCGGCGCGTCGATGCTATGGGCTTGCATGCGCGGAGTGCGTCGATGGGTCTGGCGGGGCTGGTGGGCAAGGCGGCGGTGGTGACCGGGGCGGCCGGCGGGATCGGCCGGGCGACGGCGCTGCGCCTGGCCGCCGAGGGCGCCCGCGTGCTGGCCGCCGACATCAAGGCGGACGGCCTGGCCGAGACCGCCGCCATGGCGTCCGGCGAACTCCATACCCTCGTTTGCAACGTCGCCGATGATGACGGGCCGGCGGCGCTGATCGCGGCCGCCCTGGCGCGGCTCGGCGGGCTCTCACTGCTGTTCAACAACGCCGGCATCGGCGGCTCCCACGCCGCGACCGACACGGATGACGCCGAGCTTGACCGCTTCCTCGACGTCAACCTGCGCGCCGTTTTCCGGGTTTCGCGCGAGGGCGTGAAGGCGATGGGCAAGGGTGGCGCCATCGTCAACGTCGCCTCGATCTATGGGATGACCGGCTTTCCCGGCAGCTCCGCCTATGCCGCGGCCAAGGCCGGCGTGATCGGCCTCACCCGCCAGATGGCGGCCGATTGCGGGCCGCGCGGCATTCGCGTCAACGCCGTCTCGCCCGGGCTGATCGAAACCGACATGACGCGCAGGCGCATCCAGACCAGCGCCTGGTTCACCGACCAGATGACCGCGATGACCCCGCTGGGCCGCAATGGCCAGCCCGAGGATATCGCGGCCGGGGTGGTGTTCCTGCTGTCCGACGACGCCAGCTTCATCAGCGGCCAGGTGCTCACCATCGATGGCGGCTGGCTTGCCACCCGCTACCGGGAGGCGCCACAAGCCTGACCCGCCATTCCACGCCACCAGAACAGGAGTCCCCGCATGGCTGACCTCTTCGTCTGCCTCACCTTCGACCACGACAACACCTCCTCGATGATCTCGCGCGACTTCACCACGCCGACCGCGATCTCCCGCGGCGATTTCGGCATCGCCGCGACCGCGCGCATCCTCAAGCTGCTGAACGACGAGCGCATCCCCACCACCTGGTTCATCCCCGGCCACACCATCGACAGCTACCCCTCCTGCGTCGCGGCCGTGCATGCCTCGGGCCATGAGATCGGCAACCATGGCTGGACCCATCGCGTGCCCTCCACCCTCGGCCCGGAGGGCGAGGAAGAGGAGTTGGTGCGCGGCAACGAATCGATCATCCGCCTTACCGGGCGCGCGCCCCGTGGTTACCGCTCCCCGGCCTGGGACTTGAGCCCGGTCTCGATCGACCTGCTGCTGAAGCACGGCTTCACCTATGACAGCTCGATGATGGGCCACGACTATCTGCCCTACCAGGCCCGCAACGGGGACAAGACGCCGCTGCTGGAGCCGATGACCTTCGGGCCGGACACGCCCTTGGTGGAAATGCCGATCTCCTGGTCCCTCGATGACCATCCGCATTTCGAATACATGCGCTCGCCCGCCGGCATCACGCCCGGCAACATGAACGCGCGGTTGGTGATCGAGAATTTCATCAACGAATTCCGCTACATGAAGAAGCATCACAAGTGGGGCGTGCTGACCTACACCTTCCATCCGCACGTGATCGGCCGCGGCCATCGCATGTTGATGCTGGAGCACATGATCACCACGCTGCGCGCCGAGGGCGCCACCTTCATCACGATGGAAGCGGGCGTTGAGGAATATCGCCGCAAGTTCCCCAACGGCCTCAGCCTGCGGCCGTAACGGGATGATCCAGGGCGCGGCGGCCGGGTGGTTCGCGCGGCCGGTGGCCGCGATCGAGCGGCCCGGCCCGCCCGCCTGCACCATCGTGATCGACACCGAGGAGGATTTCCCCTGGGCCGATCCGGTGGAGGGCACACCGGACAACACCGGGCATCTCAGGCATTTGCCGGAATTGCAGGCGGTGTTCGGCGCCTTCGGGGCGATTCCGGCCTATATGGTGACTTGGCGCGTGCTTGAGGACCCGGACGCGGTGGCGCTGCTGCGGCGGGAATGCGAGGCCGCGCGCTGCACGCTCGGGCTTCATCTGCATCCCTGGGTGACGCCGCCGCTGCTCGGCCTGCGCGACCACCGCCTCTCCTTCGCCGGCAATCTCGCGCCAGACATCGAGGCGGCCAAGCTGCGGGCGCTCGCCGCGCGCTTCGAGTCGGCCTTCGGCTTCCCCGCCCGCACCTATCGCGCCGGCCGCTACGGGCTGGGCCCGGCGACCCCGGCGCTGCTGGAGGAGATGGGCATCACCGTCGATACCTCGGTGGCGCCCCGCTCGGATTTCTCGGCCGAGGGCGGGCCGGATTATGGCGGGTTCGACTATGCGCCCTTCTGGTTCGGCGCCTCGCGGCGGGTGCTGGAATTGCCGCTCGGCCGCGCCATCGTCGGCTTCGCGGGCAGCCACGCGCCTGCGCTCTACCGCGCCGCGCATGGCGGCATTCCGCTGGCCGGCAGCCTCGTCACCCGGCTGCGTCTGGCGGAACGGATGACCCTGTCGCCCGAAGGCCATGACGCGCCAACGATGATCCGCCTGGTGCGGCGGCTTGCCGCACGCGGGCAAACCATCTACCCGGTTAGCTTCCACAGCTCCTCGATCTGGCCGGGCCAAAACCCCTATGTGACCAGCCCCGCCGAACAGCGACAATTCTATGACCGGCTCTCCGCCGTGCTCGCCCACATGCGCGATCGCGCCGGAGCGGCGTTCCTGGCGCTGGATGACGCGCCGGGCCGCTTCGCCGCGCCGAACCCGTTAACCAATTAACCGTCAATCCCCCGCTGTGACGCGACATTGATTTAACCCTGGCGCGCGGCTCGGGCAGGTTGACGGGCATGAGCGCCTCGAACCCGCCCGCCGGACGGATATCGTGGCCGCGCGATCAGGCCTGGCCGGCCGACACTGCGGCGGCCGGCCGCATCGCCCGGCCCGGGCGCGTTTTGCTGATCACCAACCAATTCCCACCCAACCACGGCGGCTCGGCCTCGGTCTACGCCGCCCTGGCCCGGCAGGGCGGCGACCAGGTGGTGGTTCTGACCCCATCGCGTGACTACCGCGGCGGCACGGAAATCCGCGGCTGGCGCGACCACGACCGGCAGACACCCGGCCGCGTCCGCCGCATCCGCCTGCTGCGCACCCTGCTCGACGCCGACGGCCGGGACCGCGAACGGAGCCGCCTGGAACGGCTGCTCGCGCTGATCGGCGATCTCGTCCTGCGGCTGCACGTGCTTGCCCGCATAACGGTGCTGCTGCACCGCGAGGGCATCACCGGCATTTGCATCGGCGAAGTACTCGCAAGCGGCTGGATCGTCCGCGCCCTGCGGTTGATCTCGCGCCTCCCGATCGCGGTTTACGTGCATGGCGAGGAAATCCTCACCAAGGACGACTACGACCCCGCACACCGCCGCGCCGCGCGCACCATGTCGGCCGCCGATCGCGTATTCGTGGTCAGCGATTTCGCCCGCGACGCGGCACTGCGGTTGCTCGCGCCGAGCGCCGCGGACAAGGTCGCGCTGATCGCCAACGGGGTGGACCTCGCACGTTTCCACCCCGCTTCCCCCAACCCCTCACTCGCCGCGCGCTACGGTCTGGACGGCGGCTTCGTCTTCGTGACGGTCGGCCGGCTACTGGAGAAGAAAGGCGTCGACACCACGATCCGCGCGCTGGCCGCCATCCTGCCAACCCGCCCCGACTGCCGGTTGCTGGTGGTTGGCACCGGGCCGATGGAGACCGAGTTGCGGGCACTGGCGCGCCGGCTCGGCCTGTCCCGCCACGTCATCTTCGCCGGGCTGGTGCCAGACGCCGAACTGGCGGACCACTACCGGCTCGGCGAGGTCTTCGTGCTCGCCAACCGCGCCTTGCCCAATGGCGATACCGAGGGGTTCGGCATGGTGCTGCTGGAGGCCAGCGCCTGCGGCCTTGCCGTAATCGGCGGAACGGACGGCGGCACCGGCTCGGCGGTGATCAACGGCGAGACCGGGCTGCTTGTTGATGCCCACGCAATGGAGGCAGTGGCCACGGCCATGGCGCGGCTTCGCGACGATGATGCCGAACGTCAGGCCATGGGCCGCGCCGGCGTGGCGTTCGCGGCGCGGTCGGGGTGGCCGGAGAAAGCCCGGGATTTTATTGCCCTCTGCCAGCAGAAAGGTGAGAGGTAAGGGAAGGAAGCACTTCTTTTTTTCAAAACAGAACCGCTTTCTTCACTGCCCCACCCGAAACGTCGCCGCAAACGTCCTCTCATCTGTCCGCGGGACGATGGCGAGCCCCTGGCGTGCCGCCCAGGTGGTGGCCTGGAAATGCAGCGGGATGATCGCCTGCGTGGTCACCGCCAGGTTGGCGGCCTGGCGCAGCAGGTCCCGCCGTGCGGTGTCGTCCACGGTTTGCAGGGCGCGGCCGAGGTAATCATCGACCTGACGGTTGCAGTAGAAGCTCCAGTTATAGAGCCCGCCGCCGCTCTTGGGGTCGGCGCAGGCGATGATGGCGCGCAGGATGGCGCTCGATTCGCCGGTCTGCGAGCCGAAGCCGATCAGCCCGAAGGAGAACTCGCCCTTGGCGCCGCGCCCGGCATAGGAGGCCATCGGCGCCGTCTCCACCTTGGTGGCGATGCCGATGCGGCTGAGCATCTGGCCGACCGCCTGGACGATCTGCGCGTCATTCACCAGCCGGTCATTGGGGCCGTGGATGGTGATGGCGAAACCATCGGGGTAGCCGGCCTCCGCGAGCAGCTTCTTGGCCGCCTCGGGGTCAAACGCCGGAACTTTCAGGGTCGGGTCGTAGCCGAACAGCGATTCCGGCACGAGGTTGCCGGTGGGGTAGCCGAGCCCGGCCATCACCCGCTCGGTGATCGCCTCCCGATTGATGGCGAGCGACATCGCCTGGCGCACGCGCTGGTCGGCCAACGGATTCTTGGCGAGCTTGGAGCCGTCCTTCGCCGTCACCTGCGGGGTCTCGGCGCGGCCGCCATCGACGTAGAAATAGACCAGCCTTGCCGAGACCTTCTGCCCAAACACCAGCTTGGGATTGGCCTTCACCGCCGAAAGATCCGCCGCCGGTACGCCCTCGATGCCATCGACGTCGCCAGCCAGCAACCCTGCGAGGCGGGCCGTATTGTTGGGGATGAAGCGCATCGTCACCTTGTCCCAGCCGGGTTTGTCGCCCCATGGCGCGGGGTTGGCGGCGAGTTCCACCCGGTCATCCCTCAGGAACGAGGTGAAGCGGTAGGGGCCGGTGCCGATCATGCCGGTGCCCTTGGCGAAATCCTCGGTCGCCACGCCCTCGGCGGCCTTGCGGCTCAGGATGTAGATGGTGCTGAGGTCGGACAGCAGCAGCGGATAGGGGCCTGCGGTGGTGATGCGGATGGTGCTGGCGTCGACCGCCTGCTTGGTGGCGATCGCCTTGGTGAAGATGGCGAAGCCGGCGGGGGAGTTCACCAGCTTTCCCGGGCGATCCAGCGAATAGATCACGTCATCCGCGGTGAGCGGCGTCCCGTCATGGAAGCGCACGCCGTCGCGGAGTTTGAACTCCCAGGTGGTCGGGTCGATCACCTTCCAACTCGCCGCCAGCGCCGGTTGCAGCCGGCTATCGGCGTCCATGCGCACCAGAGTGTCGAACATGTTGGCGGCGACGTTGAGGTTGGCGCCGAGATTGTGGAAATGCGGGTCCATCGCGCTTGGCGAGGAGGACAGCGCCATCCGCAGGTCGGCCGCCTGGGCCGGCAGCGCGAGGGCGGCCGCGAGGGCCAGAAATGCCGATGCACCAAGTTTTCCGCCCATGACCTGCCCCCGTTTTGCTCGGCGGATCATTGTCCCGCGCGGCGTCGCGAGTCAAAGCGCGGCGGCGTCCCGCTGCAAGGCGAACCAGCGCGCCATGAGCTCCGGGCCGCCGGGATAGGTCTCGTCGAGAACCTCAGCCGCCCTGATGCGCTCGGCGCGGAAATGGCGAAAATCGCCGCGCAGCTCGCACCAGGCACCGAGCACGGTCGCGTCCACGTAATAGGCGAGGGCAATCGGCCAGATGATGCGCTGACTGGCGCGGCCCGCCGCATCCGCATAGGCAATGCGCAGCTTGCGCTTCTCGCGGATGGCGCGGCGCAGCTCGGCGAAATCGAGCCCCTCGGGCGTTGCCGTGCTACCGTCGGAGATAAAAATGGCCGGTGCCGCGACCCCATCGCGCAACGACGCCGGGAGCACCGCCGCCACCTTGGCGAGCACGCTCTCCCCCGCGGCCTGCATCGCCGGATCGCGCAGCCGGCGCACCAGGCGCATGCCGACCGCGATGGCGTCGGTCTCCTCGAGCGTGAACATCAGCGGCGGCAGGGTGAATCCAGGGCGCAACAGATAGCCGATCCCAGCCGCCCCCTCGATCGGCACCCGGCGCGCCTGGAGCGTGGCGATGTCGCGATAGATGGTACGTGCCGTCACTTCGAGCGCGGCGGCCAATGTGGCGGCGGTCAGCGGCGCAGACGCGGCGCGCAGCATCAGGAGGATGTCGAATAACCGGTCGGCGCGACGCATTTTCGTCCTCCACGGCGATGACTGCTGACATAACGCTGTCAGGATACCGCCGCTAGTCTGTGGTCAACACCGCCCGGATGATCACATGCCTCTCGACCCCCGCCCCATCGCCGGCCCGCTGCTGATCCTCGCCTCGGCGCTCGCCTTCAGCACCGCCGGACTGTTCACCCGGCTTTTGCACACCGATGTCTGGACCATGCTGTTCTGGCGCGGCCTGTTCGGCGGCCTGTTCATCGCCGGCTTCATTGGGTGGCAGCACCGCGGCGCGACCTTGGCCGCCTTCCGCGCCATCGGCCGGCCCGGGCTGCTGGCCGGCGCCTGCTCCACCATCGCCACCATCTGCTTCATCAACGCGCTGCTCCTGACGACGGTGGCCGACGTCACCATCATCTACGCCACCGCCCCCTTCGTTGCCGCCGCCATCGCCTGGCTGTGGCTGCGCCAGCGCGAGGGGTGGATGACGCTGCTGGCCAGCCTGCTGGCCCTGCTCGGCGTGGTGGTGATGTTCAAAGCGGCGGTCTTGGCCGGCCACATCGCGGGCAATCTCCTGGCGCTAGTGATGACCGGGCTGATGGCGCTGATGATGGTGATCCTGCGCCGCCATCGCGGCATCTCGATGCTTCCCGCCTCCTGCCTCTCGGCTTTCGCCTGCGCGGCCGCGGTTTGGCCGGTGGCGCAGCCAATGGCGGTCACCGCGCCGGAGTTCCTGCTCTTGGCCGTGTTCGGCATCACCCAGTTCGGCCTCGGCCTGCTCCTGCTCACCCTCGGCAGCCGGCTGTTATCCGCGACGCGGGCCTCCCTGATCGCCAATCTGGAGTTGCCGGTGGCGCCGTTCTGGGTATGGCTGGCGTTTGGCGAATTTCCCTCGCTGGCGACACTGATCGGCGGCGCGATCGTGCTGCTGGCCGTCGCGCTGGAGATGGCGGCAGCCCCGCGGGAGTGAGTTCAGCCGCCCTCTGGCGCCACCAGCGCCCATTGGTTGGCGTTCACCCGGCGCCAGGCGAGCGCGGTGTTCGGCACATCAGTGCGCAGCCAGGCGCGCGGGCTCTCCTGCACCCAGCCCAGAGGCGGCCGCGGCGGCGGCTCGGCGGGGTTGACGACGGGCAGCGGGCCATCCGCCATGGCGCGCAACGGCGCAAGGCAGATCGCGGTGAAAAGCGCCAAGCGCGGCAGCATCGGCATCCCGGCAGGTCCTCGTTGCAGCATGATGCGGCGACCCTGCCATGCCCTCGCGTTGCCGCGTCAATCCATCGCAATGCAAAAATTGCTGCAAAATCATCTGCCTCAGAGCCGACTCTGCGAAACTAATGCGCCCCGCTCCGCGCCTCCCACCCCGCACGGCGATTGACCCGAACCGCCCCGCCATGCTCCATCCCCCTCCACAGCAGCCCCCGGGGAACATCCATGAGTCTCGTCCGCCAAGACATCGAGGTCCTTGAAGACAGCCCGATCGTCGAGGTCTGGCGCATGGGCTACGGCGATCCCTCGGTGATCGCCATGTTCGCCGGCGAGCCCGACGTCCCCACCCCCGACTTCATCTGCGACGCCGCGGCCGAGGCGATGAAGGCCGGCAAGACCTTCTATACGCCGAACCGCGGCATCACCCCCATGCGGGACGCCATTTCGGCCTATCTGAAGTCGATCTACAGCGTCGACATCCCCGAGCACCGCATCGCGCTCACGCCCTCCGGCATGTCGGCGGTGATGCTGATCGCCCAGGCGACGGTGAAGCCGGGCGACAACGTCGTCGCCATCACCCCCTCATGGCCCAACATCATGCGCGCCATGCAGATCTGCGGCGCCGAGGCCCGCGAAGTGGCGATGACCCCGGGCAATGCCGGCTGGTCGCTCGACATGGACAAGGTCTTCGCCGCCTGCGACGCCAACACCAAGGTCATCTACCTCGCCTCCCCCGGCAACCCGACCGGCTGGATGATCACGCCGGAGGAGGCCGAGCGCCTGCTCGCCTTCGCCCGCGAGAAGGGCATCGCGATCCTGTCCGACGAGGTCTACCACCGCCTGGTGTATGACCGGCCGATCGCGTTCTCCTTCCTCAACATCGCCAAGCCGAATGACCCGGTCTTCGTGGTGAACTCGTTCTCCAAGGCCTGGGCGATGACGGGCTGGCGGCTCGGCTGGATCGTCTATCCCGAGGGGCTCAAGGACTCCTTCGAGAAACTCATCCAGTTCAACACCTCCGGCGCCCCGGAATTCCTCCAATACGGCGCCATCGCCGCCCTCAGCCAGGGCGAGGCCTTCACCCAATCCTTCACCGCCCGCTGCGCCCAGGGCCGCACCTTGGTGAATGACCGGCTCGCCCGCATGCCCCGTGTCCACAACATCCCCAACGAGGGCAGCTTCTACGCCATGTTCAGCGTCGATGGCGTGAACGACACCCTCACCTTCTGCAAGCGCGCCGTCGTCGAGGCCAAGATCGGCATGGCCCCCGGCATCTCCTTCGGCAAAGGCTCCGAGCGCTACATCCGGCTGTGCTACGCCAAGAGCCAGGAAATGCTCACCGAGGCGATGAACCGCCTCGAAGCCTTCGTCGCCACCTACCAGGAGTAGCCGCCATGTCACCCGATCCGCGCAGTCTCGCCGCCCTGCGAACGCTGATCGGGTTCGACACCACAAGCCGCAACTCCAACCTCCAATGCATCGACTGGGCCCGCGCACACATGGAGGCGCACGGCGCCACCACGCGGATGGACTGGAACGGGGACCGCACCAAAGCCAACCTGCTCGCCACCTTCGGCGAAGGCCCCAGTTCTAAAGGAAAGGGCGGCATCGTCCTCTCCGGCCACGTCGATGTCGTGCCCGTCGACGGCCAGGCCTGGACCTCCGACCCCTTCACCGCCACCGAGCGCGATGGCCGCATCTACGGCCGCGGCGCCTGCGACATGAAGGGCTACGACGCCGTCATCCTCGGCCACGTCCCCGACTTCCTCGCCAAACCGCTCCGCGAGCCCATCCACGTCGCCCTCACCTATGACGAAGAGGTCGGCTGCCTCGGCATCCCCCATCTCATCACCGCCATGGCGAACTGGGGCGTCCACCCCTCCGGTGCCATCATCGGCGAGCCCACCTCGATGCGCCTGGTCTCCGCCCATAAAGGCGGCCGCGTCTACCAGGCCCGCGTCACCGGCCGCGCCGCCCATTCCTCCCTCACCCACACCGCCGTCAACGCCATCGAATACGCCGCCGCGATCATCGCCCGCATCCAGGCCATCGGCGCCCGCGAACGCGACCACGGCCCCCGCGCCGAGGGCTTCGACGTCCCCTTCACCACCATCTCCACCAACCTCATCTCCGGCGGCAACGGCCCCAACATCGTCCCCGCGCTGGCCGAATTCCTCTTCGACTACCGCTACATCCCCGGCTTCGACCCCGACAGCATCATCCGCGAACTGCAAAACCTCGCCGACGAACTTACCCCGCATATGCGCGCGATCGACCCGCAAGCCGGCATCGAATTCACCCGCGTCAACGCCATCCCCGCCCTCGCCCCCTGCCCCGAAGCCGCCGTCTATCGCCTCGCCCAGTCCCTCCTCGCCGACAAAACGGTCGAAAAAGTCGCCTACGGCACCGAAGCCAGCTTCTTCCAGGACTACGGCGTCCCCAGCATCGTCTGCGGCCCCGGCAGCATC
>CAIYPH010000803.1 GCA_903928045.1 uncultured Rhodospirillales bacterium | reverse complement strand
TGCAGATGGCGATCCTGCGCCCGAAGCTCGCCATTCTCGACGAAACCGATAGCGGGCTCGACATCGATGCGCTGAAGATCGTCGCTGACGGGGTGAATGCGCTGCGCGGTCCGGATTTCTCGGCGGTGGTGATCACCCACTACCAGCGCCTGCTCGACCATATCGTGCCCGACCGGGTGCATGTGCTGGCCAATGGCCGCATCATCCGCTCCGGCGGGCCGGAGCTGGCGCTGGAGCTGGAGGCGCAGGGCTACGCTGCCGTGGTGGCGGAGGCGGCGTGAACGCTGTGTCGCAAACATCGTTGCAGGCGTCCGCGGCATCTTTCCGTGCGCGCTATGAAGGGCTGAAGGGGCGGCTGGGCGGCGACAGCATCCAGCGCGCCGAGGCGGCCGACGCCTTCGCGCACCAGGGGCTGCCGGGCCCGCGCGAGGAGGCCTGGCACTACACCGCGCTGCGGCCACTCACCGAGGTGGCGTTCCATGAGCCGGTGGTGCTGCTGTCCGATTGCGCCGCCGCGTTGGCAGCGCTCCCCGACCTCGGCATGCCGCGCCTGGTGTTCGTCGATGGCCGTTTCCGCGCCGATCTCTCCGATGCGGTGACCGGCGCCACGCTGCGCACTGGCGCGCCGGCGTTTGGCCCTTCGGTGGCGCTGGGCGAAAAGATGGTCGCGCTCAACGCGATGCTGGCTGAGGACGGTGCTGCGATCACCGTGGCGCCCGGTGTGGATGCCGGCTCGGTGATGCTGGTGAGCCTGGGGTCGGACGCGCATGGCGTGCCGGTCTCCTTCCATCCGCGCCATTCCGTGGTGCTGGGGGCGGGCGCGCAACTCACGCTGGTGGAGATCAACGCCGGCACGGGCGTCTATTTCAACAACCCGGTGCTGGTGGCGGAGGTGGCCGAGGACGCGACGCTGACGCATCTGCGCATCCAGCAGGAAGCCGCCGGCGCGTTCCATATGTCCACCGTGCTGGCCGATGTGCAGGCGCGCGGCACCTATGACAGTTTCACCCTCGCCCTCGGCGGCAGGCTCTCCCGCGTCGAGGTGCATGCGGCGCTGCTGGGCGAGAAGGCGATGGCGCATCTCAACGCCGCGCAGCTTCTGGGCGGCGTGCAGCACAGCGATTTCACCACCATCGTGCGGCATGACGCGCCGGCGACTGCGAGCCGCCAGACCGTGAAGAACGTGCTGACCGGCCGCTCCAAGGGCGTGTTCCAGGGCAAGATCGAGGTCGCCCGGGTCGCGCAGAAGACCGATGGCTACCAGATGAACCAGACGCTGCTGCTCTCCGGCGATGCCGAGATCGACAGCAAGCCGCAGCTCGAAATCTACGCTGACGACGTGAAGTGCAGCCATGGCGCGACCGTGGGCGAACTGGATGCCGACCAGCTGTTCTACCTGCGCAGCCGCGGCGTGCCGGAGGCGCAGGCGCGCACTATCCTCGTGCGCGCATTCCTCTCCGAAGCGCTCGACCCGATTGAACATGAAGGCGCGCGGGCGGCGATGGAGGCGGCGATCGCCGCGTGGTGGGAGCGCCAGGCATGAGCCAGTTCGACGTCACCGCCATCCGGGCGCAGTTCCCCATCCTCGGCCAGAAGGTGCGCGGCAAGGACCTCGTGTTTCTCGACAGCGCGGCCTCGGCGCAGAAACCGCGCGCGGTGATCGACGCCATGGTCGGCGCGATGGAGACGCAGTACGCGAATATCCATCGCGGCCTGCACTGGATGAGCGAGCGCACCACCGAGGCCTATGAGGCCGCGCGCGATGCCGCCGCCCGGCTGCTCAACGCCGGGGACCGCCACGAGATCGTCTTCGTGCGCAACTCCACCGAGGGCATCAACCTCGTCGCCCACTCCTATGGCCGCGGCGTGCTGAAGCCCGGCCAGGCCGTGGTGATCTCGGCGATGGAGCACCACTCCAACATCGTGCCCTGGCAGATGCTGCGCGACGCGCACGGCACCGAGCTGCGGGTGGCGCCGATCACCGACGCCGGCGAACTCGACATGGCGGCCTACGAGGCGCTGTTCGCGGACGGGAAGGTGGGGCTGGTGGCGATCACCCACATGTCCAACGTGCTCGGCTCCTACACGCCGGCGGAGCGGATCGTGCAGATCGCCCACGCGCATGGCGCCAAGGTGCTGCTCGATGGCTCGCAGGCGGTGGTGCACCGCAAGGTGGATGTGCGGGCACTGGACGCCGATTTCTACGTCTTCACCGGCCACAAGCTCTACGGCCCCACCGGCATTGGCGTGCTCTACGGGAAGGCCGCGCTGCTGGAGGCGATGCCGCCCTGGATGGGCGGCGGGGATATGATCTCGTCGGTCACCTACGAGAAATCCACCTGGGCGCGGGTGCCGCATAAGTTCGAGGCCGGCACCCCTGCCATAATCGAGGGCATCGGCCTGGAGGCGGCGATCCGTTGGGTGGAGGCGATCGGCTATGACGCGATCGCGGCCCACGAAGCCGAACTCACCGAGCATGCGCTGGCCCGCATGTCGGCCGTTGATGGGCTGACCATCATCGGCCGGGCGCAGGATCGCGGCGGGGTGGTGAGCTTCACGCTCGATCGCGCCCATGCGCATGACATCGCGACCCTGCTGGATCGCGCCGGCATCGCGGTGCGGGCGGGGCATCATTGCGCCGAGCCGCTGATGCGCCGGCTCGGGCTTGAATCCACCGCGCGGGCGAGCTTCGGCATCTACACGACGGCCGAGGAAATCGACGTGCTGGCGGATACGCTGACCAAGGTGCGGGAGTTCTTCAAATAATGTTCGAAGACGTCCGCGACCTCTACAACGCCACCATCCTCGAGCGGGGCCGCCGCCCGCGTCACATGCGCCGGCTGGAGGCGTTCGACGTCACCGCCAAGGGCGACAACCCGATGTGCGGCGACCGGGTGCAGGTCTGGGTGAAATTCGCCGAGGACCGCTCCATCGCCGCCACCGGCTTCGATGCGCGGGGCTGCGAAATCAGCAAGGCCGCCGCGGATTTGATGGTGGAGGCGGTGGCCGGCAAGTCGTCCGACGACACCAAGGCGATGTTCGCGGCCTTCCGCACCCTCGCCCAGACCGGCGCCTGCGATGACTGCGCCGAGGCGCTGGCGCCGATGCAGCCGCTCGCCGCCGTACACGAGTACCCCTCGCGGGTGAAATGCGCCACGCTGCCGTGGCACGCACTGATCGCCGCACTTGATGGACAGGGAGCCAGCACCAGTGAGTGAGGATGGCACGAACGAAACCGCGCGGCATATCGGCACCTGGTCGCCGGATGGAGCGAGCGAGGGCAAGCCCACGGAGGAGGCGCTGATCGCCGCCTGCGCCTCGGTGTATGACCCGGAAATCCCGGTGAATATCTACGAGCTTGGCCTGATCTACACGATCGACATCAACGATGCCGGCGAGGTCAAGGTCGAGATGACCCTCACCGCGCCGGCCTGCCCGAGCGCGCAGGAACTGCCGGAGCAAGTGCGCGATGCCATTCTCGCCGTGCCCGGTGTCGCCACCTGCGACGTCGAGGTGGTGTGGGACCCGCCATGGGACCAGTCGCGGATGACCGAAGATGCGCGCCTCGCGCTCAATATGTTCTGAACAACGGAACGGGGAACACCATGTCGACAACCACCACGACCGTCCGACCGCGCCGCCCCTTGCCGCCGCTGATGGCGCTCACCGATGCCGCCGCCGAGCGCCTGCGCAGCCTCTACAGCGCCGGGCAGGAAGGCATGCTGCTGCGCATCTCCGTCAACACCAAGGGCTGCTCCGGCCTCGCCTATGACATGAGCTGGACCGATGCGCCCGGCCCGGGCGACGAGAGCGTCGCCGACAAGGGTGTCACGGTGCTGGTGGACCGCAAGGCGAGCCTGTTCCTCATCGGCACCATCATGGATTACGAGGTGAAGGACTTGTCATCCGGCTTCACATTCGTGAATCCTAACGAGAAGGGGCGGTGCGGCTGTGGAGAGAGCTTCCACGTCTGAATTCGCCTGAACGGGAGCGACTGCGATGTCCGAGCTAGACTGCGGCGTGCGTGGCGTGTTCGTGGCCGAGGCCGTGGGGGTGTGGGACACCATCCTGCGCGAGGCCTCCACCGCCGTCCTGCGGGACCGGCTGATGAGCCGGGTGGTGAGCGTGCTGGTTACCCCACATGGCGATCTCGCCGGTGCGATGGCCTGCATGCTCGCCCGCAAGCTGCATGACGATGGGATCGACCGCATGACGCTCGCGGGCCTGATCAGCGATGCCTATGAGGATGAGCCCGATATCGTCGCCGCCACCGCCGCCGACCTGCTCGCCATCCGCGACCGCGACCCCTCCTGCGAGGACCTGCTGACCCCCTTCCTCTACTTCAAGGGATTTCAAGCGCTTCAGGCCCATCGCGTCAGCCACTGGCTGTGGAAGGGCGGGCGCATCCATCTGGCGCGGCACATGCAGAGCCGCATCTCCGAGGTGTTCAACGCCGATTTCCACCCCGCCGCCCGCATCGGCCGCGGCATCATGATCGACCATGGCACCGGTGTTGTGGTCGGCGAGACCGCGGTGATCGAGGATGACGTCTCGATGCTGCATGAGGTGACGCTGGGCGGAACCGGCAAGGCGGGCGGGGACCGGCACCCGAAGATCCGCCGAGGCGTGCTGATCGGGGCGGGGGCAAAGATCCTGGGCAACATCGAGGTCGGCGAGGGGGCGAAGGTCGGCGCTGGCTCGATCGTGCTCGATGATGTCGCGCCGTTCACGACAGTGGTAGGGATCCCCGCCCGGCCGGTAGGCCGTATCGCTGGGCTCGCGGCGCTGACGATGGACCAGACCTGGCCGCACGATCGCAGCGGTTGAATCATATCGAGGGTGCGATCGAGACGATCCATGCCCGCCATGCGCTGGAGCGTTTCGGGCGGGGCGGCCGGTCAGCCTCAATCTGGAGGCGATCAGGTAGCGGGAAGCCCCCGCAAGACAGCGCCACTCTCCCGCTGGGCACGGAACCACCGGTAGGTGGCGCGGATTCCCTCGGCCAGGCCCCGTGCGGTGGCGCCAGCCGAGCGCATGCAGCCGGCTGACGCCGAGCAACTTGCGCGGAGTGCCATCAGGCGCGCTCGGATCGAACACGCAGGCGCCACGATACCCGGTCTCGGCAGCCAGCATGGCGGCGAGTTCGGCGATGCTGACATCCTCACCGGTGCCAATATTGATGTGCCGATCGCCGGCATAGTGGAGCAGCAGATGAACGAGGGCGTCTGCAAGGTCATCGACGAAGAGAAATTCGCGGCGCGGCCGCCCGCTGCCCCAGATCTCCACCTCAGCCGCACCGGCCTCGCGCGCCGCATCGAGCCTTCCCATGAGGGCGGGCAGCACATGGCCACCGCGCTGGTCGAAATTATCGCCGATGCCGTAGACATTGGTCGGCATGGCGCTGATGAAGTCACAGCCATATTGCTTGCGGTAGCCTCGCAGAGCTTGAGGCCAGCCGGCGCATCATCGCCTGGCCGACCATGCCGGCATGACCAGCCACCCAGACGTGGCGGTCGGTCAGGTCGAATACGCGCGGCAACGGAGCAACGATTGTCATCTGTTTGCGATATTCAACGATTTTTGTGACGGACCGGCGGTATCCCGGGGGACATTCCGTTTGCAAGGCAAAGCAGCGAACCGAATTGTATCACCCGGCACGAGAGCAACAGCCGATCAGACGGCACCGCCGGCCTGCTAAAGTGGCACGCAATGACACAGAGCCAGAGGGGTATGGTGGGCGGGAGGAAGGGTATTTAGTTTCGAAAACAAAAAACCAAAAAAGCGCACTATTCCGCGCCATGCCGTCGGCGCACGCTCCCAGGACGGCTGGAGACGCTGCCGCTTCCCCGCCGCTGCCACTCCCTCAGGGAGACGGCTCAGGCGGCGCCAATGGCAGCGACACCAGGAAGCGTGCACCATCGCCATGGTTCGCGCCGGTCAGGCTGCCGCCCATCTCCTGCATGATACGATGGCAGATGGAGAGCCCGAGACCGGTTCCCGAGGCAGCCTTCTTGGTTGTCACGAAGGGCTCGAACAGCCGATGGATCACGGCATCGCTGATCCCGCCGGCGTGGTCGGCCACGGCGATGCACAGTTTGCCCGCTACCTCGGTGGTTTCCACGCTGACGATGCGGGGCCTATCGCCGGTAACGTTGGCATAGGCGTCCGCGGCATTGGCCAGCAGATTGGCGATCACCTGGCTGAACCCGCCGGCATCGCCGAGCGCGGTGCGCTGGCTCGGCTGATAATCGACCGTCACCTCCGCGTTGCGCAGCTTGACGCGCAGCATGTCGATGGCGTCGACAATCCCGTCATCGGGCTGGAACGGTGCCACCGTGAGGGCGTCGTTGCGCGCGAAGCGGCGAACACGCTCGATGACGCCCGCGGCACGCTCCACGAGCGCGGTGATTTTAGCGATCCTGCCCGAGAGCGCAGCACTTTTGGCCGGATCCATCTCGGCCCCGTCGGGCAGTAGCATCTCGATTATGGCGGCCTGCATGGATATCGCGGCCAACGGCTGGTTCATCTCATGGGCCAAGCCGGCCGCCATTTCACCGAGGAAGGCAAGCTTGGCGGCTTGCTGAAGCTCCCGCTCCAATTCGTCCTCGCGCGTGACGTCCCACGCGTAGCCGGTGACGACGCCGCATTGATCATCGGCGAGGGTGAAGAGGTCGCGTGAGCGGGCGCGCCCGCGCTTGCCGTCGCGCGTGATGATCTCAAATTCATCGGTCCCGCTCCCAGCCTCGATCACCGTCTGGAAGTAGGCTTGGCGCCGGCTTGCATTGTCATCGCCGATGATCGGAGCGATATGCCCAAGCACCAGGAATTCCTCCGCGGAATAGCCCGTCAAGCGCTTGATGTTGGGCGAGATATACGTAAGGGCGAGGATGGACTCGCCATTGGCGCCCGTCCGTAGCGTTCTTTCGTAGAAGACGCCGGGGCTGTTCTCCACCAGCACGGCGATCCGGCGCCGGGTTTGTTCGAGTTCCTCCAGCAGACGCCGCCGTTCGCTGATGTCGCGGAAGGCCGAGAGGAACCGGCGCGGGCCAGCCCCGCCATCGTCCATGGAGAATGCCCGGGTCATCACCTCAACCCAGATCCACCGCATATCCGCCCCAAGCAGGCGGTACTCAATGGGGGCGACCGGCGAGCCGGCGACCAGAGCGGCGAAGCGGGCATCCACCCGCGCCTCGTCATCGGGATGGACGATCAACCATCGCGCGCCACCGATCAGATCGGCGGGCGGCATGCCAAGGAGCGACTGGCTCGCCTTGGAGACGAATTCGGCGCCCCATTCGCCGTGCGCGTCGAGCGACCACAGCACGATCATATCCGGCAAGGCGTCGGTGATCTGCTTGACGAGGGCGGATTCGACGTCGCGGCGTTCCTGATCGTCCCGCTTGCGGACGCGATAATGCCAGAACTCCACCACGGCGATGCCAGCAAGCAGCAGCAGGGTTCCCCCCGCCACCATCGGCAGGACCACCCAGCGCAGCCTCTGATGCTCCGCCTGCTCCCAGCCCGCGACCAGGGCGACCGGCACGGTGACGGTGACGGCGAGGTTGAGCGGCTGGACCCATCGCGTTACCCATGGCGACAGACGCTCGTCACCGGGGGAGGCTGGCGTGGATGCGGTTGCGGCGCTGGTGGCGCCCTGGATGTAGGTTCCGTCACGTTGGGTCAAGGCCCAGTCGAGCCCGCCCAGCTCGGCTTGCGCGCCGCGCCCGATTCCTGCGGGGTCAATCGAGACCACGCTGGCGCCAATCGTCTCGCCCTGCGGGCCGGCCAGCCGATGGGAGAACTGCACGGTGCGCTGGTTGGAGACGCGGCCAACGACAGGCGCGCCGAGGAACTCCTGCTGACCGTCGACCAGAATGGCGCGGATATGCGGGCGGTCGGATAAATCCACGATACCCGTCGGCCTGCCGCCAATGGTTGACCAGACGACCCGGCTCCGTGTGTCGGCGATGGCGACCTGGCGGACGTCAGGATTGTCGCGTGCGACCACATCGCTGAGCCGCTGTTCGGCAAACGCCCCAAAGCGCGACGCGCCGCCGACCATCTCCGTGAGTGCGATCACGTTGGCCAGGCTATGCAGCGCATTGTAGCGCTGCAGCTGCGCCTCCACATCGGCCGCCAGTTTGACCGCCGCCGCCGTGGCCACCTCGCTCGCCCTGCGCCGGGCAAAATCACCGGCCGTGTGGCGCATCAGGGAGTCGCCCTGGATCGACGTCAAGATTCCGGCGGCAAAAACCACGGCAGCGGCGACGAGGCCGATGCGGCGGTGGAAAAGACGGGAAGCGCGTTGCTGCGGCAGACTAAATGGCAACTAAGTCCGCCTCGAACATGCCATCAGCGGTAATGCCGAATGTCAGTGCCCGGATTCCGATGCCGGGGTGGCTGGCGAGGTGTCCGATGGCGGCCATCACCTCGGCCAGCCCGGGTTGCGCGGGCGTCGCCGGCACGCGAACCCGCACTCGAAAAGCGATCATCTTCGCGTCATCGCCGCCGGGAGCAGCTTCCGCGGTGAAGCGGACGACTTCGCACGGCGCGGCGATTGTCAGAGCCGACGAAACCAGCACGTCTAGCGCGGCGACCACTCCAATCGGATCGCTCGACATCCGGCGTGAGGTGCAGACCTCTTCGGCGACATGTCGATCGATGTAATGGGTCTGACCGATGACCTTGCGCATGGTCATCGCCATCACAGCCCCGGCCTCGATGCCCGCGAGTTGCGGTGCAGGACGGGGCGCAAGGCTGCTCCTTCGCTGGCGCGCGCTGGAATCGGCCATGGCGACCATCTCGGCCAGGCGATGCGGGTCGAACGGCTTGGCCAGAAAGCCGAAGAACGGGCCACGCCCGGCGGTGAAGGCGGCGGCCGGATCACCATTGGCCGTGATCAGAATGGCCTCGACCGGCGTGGCGACGGCGGCTTCGGCAACCATGGCGCCGAGGTGAATTCCATCGATGCGTGGCATCCGCAAATCCGTCACCATCACGGTGATGCCAGGCTCTGCCAGGAGCCGCGGCAGCACGTGGGTCGGGTCGCACGCGACCGCTGCCCTGATGCCGACCTGGGCAAGGAAATCGGCGATGGCTTCCGCCACGTCAACATCATCGTCGACGACCAGCGCACTGGGTATACTATCCAATTTCGCGAGCTGAGCCCGTACCATCAAAAGGGCTCTCGAGACTTCGTCATCATAATGGCATGGAGAGTATAGCCGAGGCCGCGCTCCATGCTGATGCTGGGCTCGCCGCCGAGATCGCGGATCCGGCCACGAATGCGGCAAATGAGATTGTCGACACGCCTGCCATCCCGCCGCACGATTTTCGCCACGCCGGAGAGGAGGGTCTCGCGCGAGATGATTGTGCCGGGGCTGGCAAACAGCAGAGCGGCAACCGCTGTTTCCTGCCGCGTCAAAAAGCCGACATCCCCGTTGGGGGAGCGCAGCATGTGGGTCCTGTCGTTCATGGTCCAGCCGTCCAGCGTCAACTCGCCCTCAGCAACAGGCGCAGCGGAGGTGGCGGGCAACGTCCCGGCGGTCAGCCCGCCGCGGCGCATCATCGCGCGGATTCGGGCGAGTATCTCGCGCGGCGACGCGATCTTGGAGATGTAGTCGTCAGCCCCGAGGTCGAGGGAGTCAACGCGAGCGGCGGGATCCGTGTTGCCCGACAGCATGACGATCGGCCCGTCGAAGGCATTTCGCAATCCCCGCACCCGGCCCAGCATGTCGGAGCCTCCGATGAACTGGTCGAGGATGACAACCTCCGGCCGTCGATCATTCACCAGATCCGCCAATCCGTCGGATGACGACCGAACGGTGACGTTCATGCCGTTCAAAGTAAGAAATTCGCTGATCGAGCCAGCGTAATCTTCGTCGTCCTCGACCAGTACAATGTGCCTGTGCATCGGTGGATTCGAATAGGTGACAGACATAAAGAAATTATCCTTCGACGGAACGCCGCTAAAGCATATCGCTGGACCTAGCACCGCGACCATCCCGCATAAAGTTATTTTATATTAAAAACACCCCCTACACGCCGGCTCTCATTTCACTTTTTTCACAACCTGCCATGCGTAGATTTGGCATCTCCGTCTGAATAGCCTTATCGCGTTGAAAAATTGGACGATGAGAGCAACAGCCGATCAGACGGCAACGAGATCCCGGCGCATGTATCATGCCAACACCTGCTCGGGCCGCCCGCACCCGCCGTCCGGCGGGCACGTCCATCCGCGCCTGAGCGGCCGAAGCGCTAGACGTTGAAGCGGAACAGCAGCACGTCGCCGTCACGCACGACGTATTCCTTCCCCTCGACCCGCATTTTCCCCGCCTCCTTGGCGCCGACCTCGCCCTTGAAGGCGACGTAGTCGTCATAGGCGATGGTTTCGCAGGCGATGAAGCCACGCTCGAAATCGTTGTGGATCACCGCGGCGGCCTGCGGCGCCTTGGTGCCCTTGATGATGGTCCAGGCCCGCGCCTCTTTCGGGCCGCAGGTGAAGTAGGTGACCAGGCCGAGCAGGGCGTAGCCGGCGCGGATCACCCGATCGAGCCCGCTATCGGCGAGGCCGAGGCCCTCGAGGAATTCGGCGCGGTCCTCAGCCGGCAGCTGCGCCACCTCGGCCTCGATGGCGGCGGAGACCACCACGTATTGCGCGCCCTCCTCCGCCGCACGGGCGGCGACGCGGGCGGAGAATGCGTTGCCGGTGGCGGCCGCGCCTTCCTCGACGTTGCAGACATAGAGGACGGGCTTGCTGGTCAGCAGTTGCAGCCGGCGCACCGCCTCCGCCTCCCCCGCGGGAATGGCGGTGCGGGCGGGGCGGCCCTCCTGCAGGGCAGCGACGATGGGCTCCATCAGCGCGACCTGGGCGATACTCTCCTTGTCGCCGCCACGCGCCTTCTTCTGCGCCGCGTAGAGCCGCTTCTCCAGGCTGTCGAGATCGGCCAGCATCAGCTCGGTCTCGACCGTTTCGGCGTCGCGGATCGGGTCGACGCTGCCCTCGACATGCGTCACGTCGCTGTCCTCGAAGCAGCGCAGCACGTGGACGATGGCATCGACCTCGCGGATATTGGCGAGGAACTGGTTGCCGAGCCCCTCCCCTTTCGAGGCGCCGCGCACCAGGCCGGCGATGTCGACGAATTCCAGGCTGGTCGGCACCGTTTTCTGGCTGCGGCCGATCTTGGTCAGCATGTCGAGCCGCGGGTCCGGCACCGCGACGCGGCCGACATTGGGCTCGATGGTGCAGAACGGGTAATTCGCCGCCTGCGCCGCGACGGTCGCGGTCAGCGCGTTGAACAGGGTGGACTTGCCGACATTGGGCAGGCCGACGATGCCGCAGTTGAAACCCATCTATTTGACATCCTGTGTGAGCAGCGCGACGCGCGTCATGAAATCCTCGGGCTTGCCGCCCGCCAGCAGCGGTGCGGCGCCGGCTACCGCATCGAGCAAGGCGACCAGCCAGTCGCGGTCCACCTTGGCGAAATCCCCCAATACGTGCCCGGTCACCCGCGCCTTGTCGCCGGGATGGCCGATGCCAAGCCGGACGCGCCAGTAGTCTTGCGTGCCGAGATGGCGGTCCATGCTGCGCAACCCGTTATGCCCGGCCGCGCCCCCGCCCTTCTTCACCCGGACCTTGCCGGGCGCGAGATCGAGCTCGTCATGGAAGGCGGTAATCGCCTCCGGGGCCAGTTTGAAGAAGGCGGCCGCCGCCTGCACGGAGGTACCGCTGTCGTTCATATAGGTCAGCGGCTTGAGGCCCATCACCTTCACTCCGCCGACCACCCCCTCGGAAACGAGGCCCTTGAAGCGAGGGCGCCAGGGCCCAAAGCGATGGGTGGCGGCAATGACGTCGAGCGCCATGAAGCCGATATTGTGCCGCTGCCGCGCCATCTGCGGCTCGGGATTGCCAAGTCCGACCCATAGCAGCATGGCTGGTCTCCAGCGGGGTAGTAAGGAAGCGCTGCTTTTTGGAAAAAGAAGCAAAAACTTTTCTATCCGTCTGGCTCACGGTTGCCCGGGGAAGCTCCGCAGCCAAACGGATAACAGTTTTTTGGTTCTTTTTTTCAAAAAAGAACCGCCTTCCTGCCTTACTTCTTCTTCGCCGCCGCCTGGGCCGGAGCCTTAGAGCCACCAGCGGCGGCGGCTTCCGCCGGGGCTTCGGCGCTCTTGGTCGGCGGCGCGATGGTGGCGATCACGAAGTCACGCTCGCCAATCGTCGGGCGGATGCCGTCGGTGCCCTTGAGGTTCGACCAGCGCACGTTGTCGTTGATGTCGAGCGCCGCGAGGTCGGCGTCGAAATGCGCCGGCACGTTCTCGGGGTCGCACAGGCATTCAACGGAGTGGCGCACCACGTTGAGCACGCCGCCGCGCTTGAGGCCGATCGAGGTGGTCTCGTTATGGAAGATCACCGCCACTGCGACGCGGATACGCTCGCCGGCGGCGAGGCGCTGAAAGTCCACATGCTCGGGCTGGTCGGTGACGGGGTGGAACTGCACGTCACGGAACAGCGCGCGGATGTTCTCGCCGCCGACGTTGATTTCGTACAGCCGCGAGCGCCAGCCGCTGTGGTGGATCTCCCGCAGCACGGTGCGCGGGTCGAGCGCAATAAGGGTGGGTGCCTGCTTGGCACCATAGATCACGGCGGGCACCTTGCCCTGCCGGCGAGTCGCGCGTGCTGCCCCCTTACCTGCACGCTCGCGCGCCTCGGCCTCGATGGTCACGAAATTGGCCATGGTTCGCTCCTAAAACGGTAAACGCCGGCCTCCAGGGGTGCCGGCGCGGGGCGCGATATAGCCCCGGCGGCGGTTGAGGGCAAATCCCTTGACGCCGTGGCTGGCATGCGACCTCGATACGGCAGTGATTCAGCGGGTGTGGCGGATGATGCAACTCGGTTCGACCTGGCTGATCCTGCTTGGCGGCTGGGTACTCGGGATCGTCGGATTCTACCGCGCCAACAGGGCATTGAAGGAGATCGCGGCACTGCGGGCGCGACTGGCCGGGCTCTCGGCGGCGGCGCCCAGTGCCGAACCGGTGGCGCCACCGGCCTCGCCTTGGTCCGCACCACCCGCGGCGCCGGCGGAACCGGCGCCCGAGCCGGTGCGCGAAACCGTCCGGCCCGATCTCGAAGTACTGCTCACCCAGCGCTGGGGGGTGTGGCTGGGCGCCATCGCGCTGCTGCTCGCCGGGGTGTTCCTGGTGCGCTACGCCGCCGAGCAGGGTTTGCTGGGGCCGGCGGGGCGGTGTTTTGGCGCGGCTATGCTCGGCTTTGCGCTGCTGGCGGGCGCGGAAGGGCTGCGGCGCCGCCCGCCGCCGGTGCTGGCGGGACGGTTCGGGCCGGACCAGGCGCCGGCGGCGCTGGCCGCCGGTGGGGCGGCGATGCTGTTCGCGGCGGCCTATGGGGTGGCGGGTTTCTATGGGCTGGTCCCACCGGCGGTGGGCTTCGTGCTGATGGCGCTGGCGGCGATGGCGGGGCTCGTGATGTCGCTGCGGTTCGGGCAACTGGCAGCGGCGATCGGGCTCGCGGGCGCCTTCGCTACACCCGCGCTGGTGGCGTCGACGGAGCCGTCGGTCGCGCTGCTGTTCTTCTATCTGCTCGTGGTCACCGCCGCCTGCCTGGCGGTGATGCGCTGGACCGCCTGGACCTGGCTTGGGTGGGCCGCATCGGCCGGGGGGGCGGTATGGGTGCTGTTCGCGGCGGGGCTGCGGCCGGGGGGGCACGATGCCTGGGCGATCGGCTTGTTCGTCCCCGCGGCGGTTGGGTTGAACCTCGCGCTGCTTCCCGAAGCCGCCCTGGCGAGCGGGCGGGGGCGGGCGATGGCGTGGCTTCCTCCGGCGGCGCTCGGGGTAGCGCTGCTGGGCCTGTTTGCGATCCGGCCCGAGACCCCGTTCCAGGCCGGGCTGTTCCTGCTCGGCCCGGTGACGATGTGGGTGGGCGCGCGCGATGCGCGGCTGGACCGGCTGCCCTGGCTGGCTGCGGGGCTCGGGGTGCTGAGTCTGCTGGTGTGGCGTTTGCCGGCCTGGCAGCCGACCGGCGAGGCGGTGACGGTGGAGGGCATCGCGCGGGCCTGGCTGCCCGGCGACTGGGCGCCCGAGGCGATCATCCCCTTCCTCCTGACGGCGGTGATCCTCGCCGGCCTCAACGGCGCGGCGGGCCTGGTGCTGGAACGCCGGGCGGCCCGGCCGATCGTCTGGGCGGCGTTGACGGCGGGGGTTCCGGTGGTGGCGATGGCGGTGGCGTATGCGCGGGTGGCGCGGTTTCAGGCCGATGCCGTCTGGGGGGCCGGCGGGTTGGTGCTGGCGGGTGGGCTGGTGTTCACCACCCATCTTGCGGTGCGCGAGGGTGACCTTCGACGCGCTGGGGCCCATGCGGCGGGGGCGGCGGGGGCGTTGGCGCTGGCCTGCGCGATGGTGCTGCATGACCATTGGCTCACGCTGGCGCTCGCCGCCTTCCTGCCGGCGCTGGCGGTGATCGAGGCGCGGACGGATCTCGCGGCACTGCGTCGGGTGGCGCTGGGGGTGGCGGGGCTGGTGCTGTTGCGGTTGATCCCCAACTTCAACGTGTTGTTCTACCCCTTCGGCACCATGCCGGTCTTGAACGGGCTGATCGCGGCCTATGCGCTCCCGGCGGCGGCTTTCGCGGCGGCGGGGGTGATGTTCCGGCGGCGGGGCGATGACCTGCTGGTGCAGGTGTTGGAAGGCGGCGCAGTGACATTGCTGGCCGCTTTCGTGGCGCTCGAAATCCGCCACGCGGCCACCGGGGGGGCGCTGCTGCGGCCGGGCAGTTTCAGCGAGGGCGCCTTCAATCTGCTGTTCCTCGCCACCCAGGCGCGCATCCATCTCGCCTTGGCGCGACGGACCGGGCGGATGGTGCTGGTCTGGGCCTGGCGGATCGAGGGGGCGGTTTCGCTGCTCATCGCCATCCTGCTGCTGCTCGGCAACCCCGCCTTCGACGGCCGGCCCGCCGGTGCGGCGGCGCTGGCGGCGGCGTATCTGCTGCCGGCCTTGCTTGTGGCGACCACGCCGACCGATCTGCCGGGGCGGCGGTTGCTCGGGCTCTACGCGGTGGTCGCGATCTTCGTGTGGATCGGCGTGCAGGTGCGGCTGCTGTTCCATCCCACCGCGCCCGGGCTGTTCCGTGGCGGGATTACGGATGCGGAGATGTGGAGCTGGTCCGGCGGGTGGCTGGCTTATGGCGTGGTGTTGCTGGCGTTCGGCATGTGGCGGCGGCGGCGGGATCTGCGGCAGGCGGGGTTGGCGGTGGTGGGGTTGGCGGCGGCGAAGGTGTTCCTGCTCGACATGGCCGGGCTCGGCGGGTTGTGGCGGGTGCTGGCGTTCCTTGGGCTGGGGTTGACCCTGATCGGGCTTGGGGCCGCGTATCGGCGCTTCGTGCTGCCTCCAGGAAGCTCGCCGCCGTAATCCCGGTCAGACCTGCTGACGGCGGTGGGGAAGGGTGTTCTTTTTGTGAACAAAAAGAACCAAAAAAACTTTCTGTTCCATCCATGCCGTTGGCGTACGGGTCGCGGATGGTTGGGAGCGGTAGCGGCAAAGTGAGAAAAGTTTTTTGCTCCTTTTTTTCAAAAAAGGAGCGCTTCCTTTCCTTGGTATCGCGGCCGCCGGACGATGGGCGCGCGAAAGCAACCGCCGAAGCGGGGGTTCCGTGCCGATGAGGGGGTGATCGGATGAGGTGTGGGCCATGGGTGGCGCGCGCGCAATGCGGGGGATGGCGCCTGCCGGGCATGTGGCTGTGCGCGCGGGGGTGGCGACGGTTTGGATGAGGGGTGCGCGCGCGGCGTGGGGCGGATTCGGGGCGCGGGCGGCGGCGCGGTCGGACATCGCGATATTGGCGAGAATCCGGGCTTCGGCGCGCGCGAGTTCGGCGCGCGCACGGGCGAGGAGGCGGCGGTCGGGGTGGTTCTCCGGCAGGTCGGCCGCATCGGCGAAGAGCCGCTCCAGCAGTGCCATTACCAGGCGCACGACCACCAGGGCGGCCGAGAGGCCTGCCTTTTGGGGTGATGCGGGACGGGTGGATGACACGGTGGCGGCTCCTGTTGGGGTCCACGCACTATCGTCGATGTCATCATGATTGTCAAGGCTATTTTTCTGGTGGGATGCGTCTTTTTTCTTTCACCCCACAAATGGCCGTGTGCCCCGCGCGAGCTGGCTCGCCGCGGCACACGGCAAACGGATAAAAGTTTTTTGCTTCTTTTTTCCAAAAAAGAAGCGCTTCCTTCCCCTTGCCTCAGGTCAAAGCCGGCTGGAGGAAGTTGGCCGCCGTCAGGCCGGTAAAACCCTGGAAGGTGATATGGGTGCCGTCCGACAAGGTCATCACCTCGGAGCCCGCCACGGTGTGTGCGCCGGCCAGGGCGCTGGCCACCTCGGCGGTGCCGAAATTGAGGAGCGACAGATAATCCCGCGCGGGGTTGTAGCCTTGCATGACGACGTCGGGGTGCTGGCCATTGACGAAGGCGGTCAGGGACAGGCCGGTGCCGCCCGCCACCGTCGCGGCGCCGGTGCCGGTGAGGATGGTGGTGAGCCAATTGCCGGCCTGGATGAAATCGGGCCCGGAGCCGGCAAGGAAAATGTTGACGGAGGTGCCGCCGGCGCCCGAGATGGTCTCCGCCCCGGCGCCGGCGGCGATGAGGACCTGGGCGCTGGCGTCGGTCGCCGTGCTGGCCAGCACGTCGCCGGCGCCGGCGCCGAAGATGGTCGCGCTGCCGCCGGCGGTGATGTGGTTGTTGCCGCCGGGGGCGCCGAGGAAGAGGCCCTGGCCGCCGGTGACGGTGAGGACGCCGCCGATGCCGACCACGGTTTCCACGCCGCTGCCATCGATGACGGTGGTGCCGCGGGTGAAGGCGAGCAGGCCGTTCGGGCTGCTGTTGCTGATTTGCATGGCCCCGGCGGCGTTGCCGACGATGGTATTGCTGCCATAGCCGAGGTTGAGGTTATTGGTGCTGCTGCCGCCGAACAGCACGACGCCGTTGCCGGGATTGTAGCCGTAATAATAGGGGTAGTAGTAGCCGTTGTTGACCGTCAGCGCGCCGCTGCCGCCAATGACGGTGCCATTCCCCGCGAAATACGCCGCCCCGCTGCCGGCGACGAAGAGGGCCGCGCTGAGGCTGCCATAGGTGCCGATGTAGCTGGTGCCGCTGCCGCCGGCGACGGTGGCGGCGACGCCGAGCCGCACATCGGCGGTCCCGCTGCCGAGCAGGATGACGTCGCGGATGGCGTTGTAGGCGTAGATATTGGCGTCACCGGGGCCGGCATAGATGGTGTCGGACCCGGTGGTGGTGAGGTAGTTGGTGCCGATGCCGAGCGTGATGACGTTGTTGCCGGTGCCGGTCTGGATCTGGTTGTTGCCGCCGATCGCGTTGACGGTGTTGTTGCCGTTGCCGAGGAAGAAATAGCCGCCGCCCATGCCGGCCGCGACGCTCACCTGGCTGTTGCCGCCGCCGGCGAACACCGCGTTGATGCCGGCGCCGGAGGTGAAGTTGATCCCGCCCGACCCGGCGATCACCGCATCACCGCCGGTGGCGCCGCCGGTGACGGTGGTGGCGACTTGGGCATCGCTGACCAGGACGGCGGGGATGGTGTCGGGAAGCTGGGTGGTGTGGCCGGTGTGGTCGATGAGTTCCAGCGTATGGCCGGCCGCCACGCCGGGCAGGCTGCCGCCGGTGAGGACGAAGGAGGTCGCCGTGCCGCTGTTGACGGCGGTGTCGGCCTGGGAGGCGTAGAGCTGAGCCTGGGCGGCGCGTTGGCTGTCGTCGAACGGCATGCCGATCAGGCTGCCGCCCGACCCGGTGATGGTGACGATGCCGGCGGGCATGACCGCATCGCTGGTGAGCACGGCGCCGCCCCGCCCGCCGGCGGTGAGGGTGTAGTGGGCCGGCACGAAGCTCAGCAGCGGATCGAGATCGAGCGTCTCGATGCCTGAGGTGGTGGGGATGGCGAGGTGGCCAAGCGCGCCCATGGTCGCCGCGCCGCCGGCCGGGGTGAGGTTGGGCAGGATGATCTGGCTGGTGGGGCCGAAGCCGGTGATGGTGTTGGCCGGCATGATGGTGCCGTCGATCTGCAGCGCCCCGGCCAGGGTGGTGAAGCCGATGGCGCCGCTGCTGGCGCCGAGCGGGTTGGCGAGTTCGAGGGTTCCGCCGTCGATGGTGGTGCCGCCGATATAGTTGTTGTTGGCGTTGAGCTCGGTGGTGCCGCCGCCCTGGATCAGCACGGCGCCGCCGAGGCCATGGCCGGTGACGCCGCTGGCGCCGCCGTCATCGGCGATGACGTCATTGACGACGACCCGGCTGCCCGGCGGCGGGGCGAAGGTGGCCGTCGTCTTGGGGTTGCCGTAGATGTCGTAGAGGGCGGTCATCATGAAGATGCCGGAGCCGAAGCCCATACGGCCGCCCGTAGTGCCGACACTGGCGCCGTCATAGGCGCCGCCGCCGGAGATGGTGCCGGTGGTGAACACAAAATTGCCGCCCGCCGCGATGAAGACCGCACCACCGGCGCCGAGCCCGCCGCCGCCGCCGGGCGAGGTGCCGCCCACGCCATGGCCGCCGCCAAAGCCGCCGGCGCCGCCGGGCAGGG
>CAIYPH010000802.1 GCA_903928045.1 uncultured Rhodospirillales bacterium | reverse complement strand
GCGCGTATTGCGGGGAACAGCGATGACGCTTGCGTGATGCCGGGGCGGCGCGGGCGTCGTCGGCGCAGCGCGCATCCGCGTTGTCGGTGGCGTAAGGCAAGCAAGCGGTCGCTTTTTTGCAAAAAAGCTCCGCAAAAAACTTTATCCGATCGCTTTTCGTGCCGTCAACGCTCAGACATCGCCAAATATGCAATCAAGCCCATCAATATAACATCAAAAATCGGCGCAAAATTTAGAATCATATCCCGCGCCAGATACCTCCCGCAACACCGCAGCCGTCGCCCATCAGCACTCCAAATCAAACGAATAAAAGTTTTTTGCTTCTTTTTTTCAAAAAAAGAAGCGCTTCCTTCCCCTCACCCCCGCCGGCAAACCCGCCCCACCACCCCATCCACCCCCGGCGTCGAGCGGCGGAAGCCGACATACAAAACCGCCGTCAGCCACACCGCGAGCGCCAGGATGCGAAACGCCGCGGTGAGGTAGGTGGTGTTCGCCCAATAGGCATGCGAGCAGGCATCCGCCGCGCCGCTGCGGTCGCTCACGTCGATATCGGCATTGCCGAACAGCAGCCCCAGCACCAGGCCAGAGCCGCCCACCACCAACAACCCGCGCGATACCGCGCCGCACAGCCGCGCCGGGGCCGGCGTGGCCGCATCGGCGTTCCAGCCGGCCTTCCACTGGGTGATCGCGAGATAGGCCACCGCGAACACGCCGACCAGGCAGACGAATTGCCAACACAGGATATTGCCTTGCTTGTTCCCGGCGATCTCCGCCCCCAGCAGGCTGGTCGGTGCGTTGTCGAACCACACCAGGAAGGCCAGCAACAGCCCGAGCGAGACCACGGCGGTGACGAAATCGCCCACCCGGGTTTCATCGACCGCCACGCCGGCGGCCCGGCCGCGGCGCGGCGCCGGCGGCACGGCGCGGGCAAACGGCGGGTAGCGCCCGAACAGCACCCCCATCACGCTGCCCAGCAACAGGCAGTTCGGCAGCAGCCGCATGAACTTCACCACGTTGTCGCTGGTCGGGCACATCTGGATGTTGAAGGCATAATAGGGAATGCCGCCGATCACCGCGGCGCACACCCCCGCCAGCACGCCGGAGAACAACCCGTCCAGCACCATCCGCCTATCCGATGCCGCCGCGTTCGGGCTGATCACGAACCCGATGGCCACGTAGACCAGCCCGAGCCCGAAAAACAGCAGGCTCGCGCCGTCCACCAGGGCGCGCAGCGTATGCGCGGTCCCCTCCCGGTCCGCCAGCATCCACTTCGCCGCCACCTGCAACGCCGCCGCCAGCGCGATGAACTGCACGAACCGGTCGAAATTCCCCAGCCCGATCAGCACGCCCGCATCCTTGCGCAGCTTTTTCAGCGGCCCGAGAACCCCCTCGGGCGAGTCCGAGCCACCCATCTGAACCCCCTATCCGCTTCGCGGTTGCCCAAAGGCTCCTATGGCGCAACAACGGCGTCAAGTAACGCAGGCGGCACCAAAAATAGGATGCACACCAGCAAATAACGCAAATAAACGGCTTTTGATCCCTATTAACGAATAAATACCTTGATAAAGCAGGCCAAACGTCCTATATTCCTGCCATGGACACCCCGCCCCCCTCCCCCGCGCTCCGCCTGGCCGAAGCCATCGCGCAGCTCATCGCCGCAATCTGCGGCGGCGGGTGGAGTCTGTGGCGATTTTTCCCCGGCGCCCGCGCGCTCCGCGCCCAATTGCAGCAGTTCGCGCGCGACTTCACCGCTTTGATGACCCGTATCGATGCCGGGCTTCCCACGCCCGAACCGCGCCCCGCCGCGCCCGCAAGCCGCGTCGCCCCCCGCCCGATCTCCACCGCGCCCCGCCTCCACCGCGTCATCGCGCGTCCGCGCGCCGCCGCGGCAAAACCGGCCGCCACCCGCCCTGTGCCGCCCAGGCGGTTGCCCGCGCGGCCCGTCCTGTCGGCGTCCTGGCACCTCATTCTCAAAATTGAACCTCGGCCCCGCGTTTCATTGCCCCCCTTCTTCAAAAATCTCCCGCCGTCGCGGCGTCGTTGCACGCCCATATTGTTACGATTTAGCAACTAAATACCCTGCCCTTCCCTCCCCCCGCATCGCGCGCCACACTGCGGCCCAAGGAGAAACGCCATGGTCACCTTCGCCAGCCTGGGCCACGTCGCATTGCGCGTGCGCGATATCGAGCAATCCATCGCCTTCTACACCCAGCGCCTCGGTCTCGCCGAGATGCTGCGCCTGAACTACGACGACGGCAGCCTGTTCCTGGTCTATCTGCGCATCACCGACAGCCAGTATCTCGAACTGTTCCCCTACGGCGAAGGCACCACGCCCGGCCGCGAGATCGTCGCGATCAACCATTTCTGCCTGACCGTCGACAATCTCGACACCACCATCGCCGCCCTCGCCGCCGCCGGCGTGCCGCTCACCCGGCCGCTGAAACTGGGGGTGGACGGCAATCGTCAGGCCTGGATCGAGGACCCCGACGGCACCCGCATCGAGCTGATGGAAATGGGCCGGGACGCCCTGCAATTCCACGCCCTCGCCCGCCTGCGCGATGGCGAGGGCCCGCTCGACGTCACTACGCCAACCCCGCGGCCAGCCTCGTTCGCCTGACCGGCCGGCCGGGGCCGATCAGGACACCCTGTTGCGCATCACCCGCCGCAGATCATGCTCGATCGCCTCGGGAACGCCGCCGAACTTCTTCACCACCTCGTCCCGCCAGTCGATGATATCGGCGACCTGGGAGGGGTTGTCGCGCAGCAATTCGCGCTTGATGAACGGAAAGCCGGCCTGGATCAGTTGCCGCCACAAATCCGATGTCGGGTTGAGCGGGGTCCGGGTCGCCACGTTGTGCCGGATGCGATGCGTGTGGATAAACCGCATCGACATCATCGGCTCGGCGCTCACCGGCATATCCTTGCGCGGCTCCATCAGCCAGGCCTGGTTCACGTTGCGCGTCAGATCATGGTACCGCCACAGCGCGTCGACACTGAAGCCACCCCGCACCACGGCCTGGCTGAGGCCAAGCTCGTATTTGAACACCACCCAGCTCTTCGCCTTCACCGGGCGAACCCGCTTCCAGAAATCTCTCCACGCCTTGCTCTGCAACACCTTCGGCCCGGCGGCCACAAGATAGGACTGGATATGATAGCGCTGCTGCCAGCTATCGGTCGCGCCCCAGAAATCCGCCTTGCTGAAGTCGATCCGGTTGACCATCGCGTTCAGCGGCCCGAGCGGCCCGTAGATGCTGTCATTGGCGATCAGCACCATCTCGGTGTTGGCCCGGGGAAGGCCGAGATATTCGAGCCCCTCGCGCATCGCCCCGAAATCATAGCCGATATTGCGCCGCACCAGCACGCCAGCACAAACCGCCTTGAGCTTCTCCAGCGCCGCCGGCTTGAGCTTGCCGGAGTTGGTCACGAACAGGACCGACAACCCCGCTTCCCGCAAGGCGGTCACGTAGTGGAGCGTATGGTCCCTGACATCGCCCTGCCCATCGAAGTGAATAAAGATCACGACCCTCGGCCCGACTTCAATCTCCCCCTGGGGCCATTTCGCGATGATCTGGCTCGGACTGCGCAGAAAGCTGTACGCGTAGTCGAACCACGCGAGCTGCCGCATGATCCAGCGGTAGATGCGCAAGGTCAGCGCGACCGCCCGCATCGAGAATGCCCGTATCATCGATTTTCCGCCTGTCCTGGTCCTACTCAGGACCCGGAATGCAGCACCTCAGCCGGTTGCGCAAGCTCCGGAACGCGCGCCAGCAGTTGTTGGTGCAACTCTTCGCGGCGCTCCCAGAGGCTTTGGTACCACGCGGTACGATCGCGGATCTGATAGGCGAGCATTCGCTTGCCGATGATCTCCGCCCGCGCCGCGTCGGCCATCGCGCGCGCCATGTCGGGGTTCGCGAGCAGCCGAAACAGGCGTTGCTGCAGTTCCTGCGGGGTGCGGAAGATCATGCCGGTGTGGCCATCGACAATGGAGTCCGAATAGACGGTCGGGCTCGCCAGAGCGGCGACGCGGAATGAAGCGGCCTCGATGAATTTGAGGTCGGACTTGCAGCGGTTGAACGGGTTATCGTTCAACGGCATGAAGCAGATCTCGCTCTGCGCCAGCAGGTCCTGGTAGGTGTCGTAGTCGCATAGCGGGGTGAAGTGTTTGTGCGGGGTTTCAAGCGCGTCATAGAAGCCGCGATCGGCCACGATGCGGAAATGGAGCCGCTCACCGGCCAGCGCCGCGACGGCGTTGAGCGCCGGCAGATATTGCGGCCACTCCTCCTCGCGGTTGATGCCGGCGAACATCATGGTCAGCCGGCCCGGCTCAGTGAAATTGCGCGGCTGCTGCACCCGGAACACCGCGTTGGGGAATACCGCCACCTCGGGGTTTTCGGTGCGTAGAACCTCGGCCAGCGGTGCCGTCGAGGTCTGGATGGCGTGGACGGCCCGGAAATTCTGAATATCCGGCCTTTGCAGCACGGGGATGTAGGCGGGGTGGTCGTCGAACTCGCAAACCACCACGAACCCCTTGTCCATCAACCGCCGAACCAGCGCGAGCCCGATATTTCCCGCCAGCAATGGACGATGAAAAATGAAGATCCGGGGCTGGCTGGGCTCGACATCGCCGGGATCGAACGAATTGATGATCCGGGTCACGAAGCCGGTGCAGCTGGCCAGCGCCGCCATCGGCTCCATCACCCGCACATGGCTGACGCCGCCCACCGGGTTCAGCATCGAGGACACCACCGACATGGTCGGCACTGGCTGACGGGTGGCGCGCCAGACATATTGCAACGGGGCGGCCCGGTTCGCGTAATGCTGCACGTCAATCCCAAGCGTTTCGAGGGCAGGACGCATGGCATTGGCAAACGCGATCGCCTGCTGGCGGTCGAAAATGCGCGGTAAGACGTCATACGGCGCGAGCCCCGCCTCGCGGATGGCGCGGCGGGTGGTCTCGAAGGTGAACCAGCGCAGATGGGTGCGGTCGAACAGCCCCTGCTCCTCGTAGTCGAACGTGCCGCGCAGCACGCGTTCGGCGAAGCTCCAATGCTCGACGTTGGGCATGCAAATCAGCATCACCCCGTGCTCGGAGAGGCGCTCGGCATGGAGGCGGATGATTCGCCAGGGATCGATCAGGTGCTCGAGCACATCACCGTAGATGATGCAGTCGAACGTGATGTCACCGAACGGGAACGGCTCTTGCTCGACGCTGACGGTCGCCAATGCGTCGAGCCGTGTTTGCGCGATCGCCGCCGCTTCCGGATCGGTCTCGATGCCATAGTAGCGCGCGGCGGGGTTGCGGCGCTTGAACTCCAGGCCGAGGGCGCCAGCGTTGCAACCGACATCCAGCACACGGGCGGCGTCGATCGGTATGCGATCGAGCAGGTCGGGGTTGAGGATGTCGCTGTAGACGGTCATATCGGCAATCGTGCTCCCCGCAGCTAGCCCGTACGACCGTGCGTGGCAGGCAAAATGGCGTCAATCCCGTGGATTGGCCAGCGGTGATCGCGAGATTGTGCTCGCTTCGCCCCCTGAGGATGGCACCGGGCGCTGCGCTGCTTCGTCGAGGATCAGCTGTTCGCGCCGCAGGTCGGCCTGGCGGGCCTCCTCCGCGGCGTCGGCGATGTGGCGTTCGACCGCCCGTTCGGCCGCCTTGGCGAGATTGAGCATCGTGCGTGCCTGGGTGGTAGCCGCCGCTGCCGCATCCTGCCGCGCCCGGGCGGATTCGAGCCGCGTCGCGGCGTCGGCGAGCCAGACAATATAGGCCTCGACCATCCGGTCATCGCTGTCGACCGAGGACGCGACGTCACGTTCGTGGGCGATGCTGTCGGTGATGGCACGAACGAGGTCGTCCGCCTCGCTCTGCGTGGCGATCGCGGTGGCGAGGCCCAGCCTCGCCTCCTCCGTGACGATGCGCCGCACCCGCGCGACCATGCCGAGTGATTTTCCCACGGTCGCGCGGGCCATGGCGCGCTAGGCCGCCGTGCGCGCCGGATCGAGCACGGACGCCGAGGTTGCTGCTGCCGGAAGCGGGGCAAACACCGAGCGCTGGTCTGGCTCGCGCATCATATAGCCGCGGCCCCATACGGTGCCGATCACGTTCGGTGCGCCGGCGGCGGCAAGCTTCTTGCGGAGTTTGCAGATAAACACGTCGATGATTTTCATCTCAGGCTCATCCATGCCGCCATAGAGGTGGTTGAGGAAAGCCTCCTTGGTCAGGATCATGCCCTTGCGAAGGGTCAGGAGTTCGAGGATCGCGTATTCCTTGCCGGTGAGGCGGACCGACTGGTTGCCGACGAAGACCTCGTGGCTGTCGAGGTTCAGCTGCAGTTCACCGACCCGCAGGCTGGGCTGGCTGAACCCCTTGCTGCGCCGAACGACGGCCTGGATGCGGGCGATCAGCTCGGATTTGTCGTAGGGCTTGGTGATGAAGTCATCCGCCCCCAAGGCGAGGCCCTTCACCTTGGCCTGCGGGCGGGAGAGGCCGGAGAGGATGAGAACCGGGGTTTCCATCCTGGCGGCCCGCATGCGGCGGACGACTTCGTAGCCCTCCATGTCCGGTAACATCAGGTCAAGGATCACGATGTCATAGTCGTAGTGGCGCGTGAGTTCGAGCGCCTCCTCCCCGGTGTCGGCCTGATCGACAACCGTGCCGCTCGATTTGAGCATCAGCACCACCGAGCGTGCAGCATCGAGATCGTCTTCAACCAGCAGGACGCGCATGGACATCTCCTCTACAACCTATAAGTGTTATTTATCGGATGAATTCGCGCCGCGCCATAGTTTTTTCATCATTTTGGGCTCTCATCTTCGAAATTGAAGAGATTAACGAGCCATGCATCGCAAAAATGCGACAAACCTTAATAATCGGCTTATCCCATGAGGGTAGGTACACTCGCCGCCCGCTTGGATCAGGCCGCAGCACGGCTGCGTGACGCCGCCGGGATCGACGTCGAAGGCCGGGTGACCGGGCTCTCCGGGTTGGCCGTTGAGATCGGAGGCCTGGCCGAGTTGCTCGCGATCGGTGACCGGGTGACGCTGCATACCCGTGATCATCGCGCCGTCACCGCGGAGATCGTCGGTTTCAGCGGGCCGGCCGCGCGCGCGATGGCGTTCGGCGCGACGGATGGGATTGGCCCCGGCGCCCGGGTAACCGCGCGGCTCGACCATGCCGCCGCGGTTCTGCATGTCGATGACGGCTGGATCGGGCGGGTGATCGATCCGCTCGGGCAGCCGCTGGACCGGCTTGGCGCCCTGCCCCGTGGCGCGACGGCGCATCCCCTGCGGCGCTCGCCGCCGGAGGCGACCGGGCGGGCGCGGCTGGGGCCGCGGATCGATCTTGGTGTGCGGGCGCTCAACGCCTTCGCGACCTGCCGCGACGGCCAGCGCCTCGGCCTGTTCGCCGGTTCAGGGGTCGGCAAATCCACACTGCTGTCGATGCTGGCGCGCGGGACGGATTGCGACGTCGCGGTGCTGGCGCTGGTGGGCGAGCGCGGGCGGGAGGTGCGGGAGTTCCTGGAGGACGACCTCGGCCCCGAGGGCCTGGCCCGCGCGGTGGTGGTGGTGGCGACCTCCGATATGCCGCCTCTGATGCGCCGTGAGGCCGCGTATACCGCGATGACGGTGGCCGAGCATTTCCGCGATCAGGGCAAGAAGGTGCTGCTGCTGATGGATAGCGTGACGCGCTATTGCCTGGCGCTGCGCGAGATCGGCCTCTCCGCCGGCGAACCGCCGGCGACACGGGGCTATCCGCCCAGCGTGTTCGCCGAATTGCCGCGGCTGCTGGAGCGCGCCGGGCCGGGGCCGGAGCGGGGCGAGGCGACCGGGCGGATCACCGCGTTTTTCACCGTGCTGGTGGAAGGCGACGACCATAACGAGCCAATTGCGGATGCGGTGCGCGGCATCCTCGATGGCCATGTGGTGCTCGATCGCCGCATCGCCGAGGGCGGCCGCTACCCGGCGATCGACGTGCTGCGCTCGCTGTCGCGGGCGGTGCCGGGCTGCAACGGGGCGGAGGAGAATGCGCTGGCTGCCCGCGCCCGGCGCATTCTCGCGCTGCATGCCGATGTCGCCGATATCGTGCGCCTCGGCGCGCATCGGCCGGGGGCGGACCCGGCGGTGGACGAGGCGATCCGCCTCGCGCCGCGGATCGAGGCAGTCCTGGCGCAAACCCGTGACGAGGCGAGCGATGTCGCGGCGACGTTCCGGGCGCTGGCGGAGGCGATGGGGCAGTAGCAGGAAGGGCTTCTTTTTTGAAAAAAAGAAGCAAAAAACTTCGCTCTTATTGCGTCATCTGTTGAGATCTGCGATTCTACTCCCCGGCGTCAGGGGAACATCTCAGGTATGGACAAAGTGGCGTTTGGGCGGTGGCTTGCCGGGATTGGAGAGCTCGATGGCGCCCAGCGTATGCGCGC
>CAIYPH010000801.1 GCA_903928045.1 uncultured Rhodospirillales bacterium | reverse complement strand
ATCTCCCCCAAACGCGCCGCCTTGACCATCGTTCCAACCCGCCCTGCGATGAAACGCAGCATCTACGGGACAGCCGCGAATCGGGGCTAGATCAGGCTGAATTGAAATGAGGGGATTCGTGAGCCTCCGGGCAACTCCGAAGCAAACGGATAAAAGTCTTTTTGCTTCTTTTTCTTCAGAAAAAGAAGTGCTTCCTTGCTTTAAAAGAATCTCTGTACCTGCACCGTCGCACTCGCCGCCCCCTTCAGGCTGCCGTGCTCGCTGCGCGGCGGCCCGAAATTCCCGGTGAGATAGGCCCCGGCGGTCCAGGCGCGATCGATGTTCCACGTCGAGGAAACCTGCGCCATCGCCGAGCCGTCATCGAGGTTGATGAAGCTCAGCGCGGTGAGGTCGATGTCCCGCGCGATCGCGTCCGGCAGATTGCCGCGCAGGAACAACTGCTGGCGCGCGGCGGGCATCTGCTGGTCGGCCGCGTAGGCCCGCAGATACCACATCTCGCCGGCCAGCAGCGGGGAGGAGCGGCCGAGCGCATACCAGCGCCGCCAGTCCGTCCGCGACAGGCCGGCCTCGTGGAACAGGTATTCGACGTTCACGGTCAGCTTCGAATCCCCGGTCCAGGAGAACCCGGCCGCGAGATCATTGCTGAACCTGGCGCCGGTGCCGGAGGGCGGCGGCACCGGCACCCCGGCCGGCAGCGTCCCGGTGCGCAGGCCATAGGCGACGGCCTCGGCGATCAGGCTTTGCGCCGCGCCGCCGGACCACTCGGCATAGGCCACCACGCGCTGCCCGATCGGGGCGGAGATGTTGCCGCCAACCCGCATCCGCTCGCCGTCCTTCATCACCAGCAATTCGGGCGCGACATCGCCGATATCGATATGCAGGGTTGCGAGCATCCGTTCGGTCGCATTGGTGCGGTCGAGATGCGGATCGAGCGGCGCGGTGCTGGCCTGGCCGATTCGCGTGGGGTCATAAAGGCGCGGCGCATAGGCGAGGCTCACCGTGCCCCAGTCGGCGATGTGCTGGGTGCGGATCATTGCCGTGCCCAGCCGGTTCTCCCGCAGGGCCGATGGATCGACGCTGGCCTGGTCGACCGCCGAACGGGCGCGGAAGAAATCGGTCGGGTTGAAGCCGAGCGCCACCCCATTGCGCAGGTTGATCCGCCCGGCTTCCACATAGGTCCGCGCCGCCGGCTCCCAGGTGACGTAGGCCTCGCGCAGATCATTGCTCGCCGCACGCCCCTCGCCGAACACCTGGCCGTCCCTGGCGAAGACGCTGATCCGGTCGGACAGCGTCACCGCGACATCGTGCCCGAGGTCCCACTGCCAGCGGCCGTCGAGGCTGGTGCGCAGCTGATAACGCGCGGGGGTGGCGCCGGGCTGCGGCACGACCATGCCACCGCGCAGCCCGTTCATGCCGGCGGCGGTCTCGATGGCGAGCCGATCCCGTGCCACCGCGGCCGGCGGCGGGGCGGCTGGGGCATCGTTGACGCCGGTCGGGATCATGTCGAGGTCGGTGTTTTCGTCGGCCAGGGCGGGGGCGGCCATGAGCAAGGCAAGGAGGAAGGCAAGCGGTTCTTTTTTGAAAAAAAGAACCAAAAAACTTTTATCCGTTTGCTT
>CAIYPH010000800.1 GCA_903928045.1 uncultured Rhodospirillales bacterium | reverse complement strand
GAGCCATGCGCGAAGTTGATGAGATTGGCGACGCCGAAGATCAGCGCCAATCCTACCGCAAGCAGGGCGTAGATGTTGCCTACGACCAGGCCGTTGACGGTGTAGTCGATGAAAGTGCCCATTTAGGCTCCGCGCGCCCGCACCGCATCTGCGTCATTGCGAGCGCAGCGAAGCAATCCATCTGCGTGCCGCGCATGGCCCTGGATTGCTTCGGCTGCGCCTCGCAATGACGTGTTCCTGCGTCCCTTCACGACCGCGGCGCCGGCTTGCCATCCCACGACACGAACTTGCCGCCCTTCACCTGAAGATTGGCGGTATTCGCGCCGGCCACCCGGCGCGTCACCGGGTCAAACGCCACCCGGCCGAACAGCACCGAGGGCACGTCCTTGATCTTCTCAAGCCCGGTGCGGATATCCGCCCGCGTGGTGCCGAACTGGCGCATCACCGCGGCCATCAGCACCATCGTGTCATAGCCATAGGCGCAGAACGTGTCGGGCTCTTCCTTATACTTGGCGGTGAAGGCCTTCACGAAGTTCTGCACCTCCGCGCGGGGCTCCTCGGGGAAGAAGTTGGACTGGCTGTAGACGCCCTCCGACGCATCGCCGCCCAATTCGATGAATTTCGGCGAATAGATCGAGCCGATGCCCACCAGCGGCTGGGTGATGCCGGAGACGCGGGTTTGCCGGGCGATCAGCGCGGCGTCGGCGTAGTAGGAAATCAGCACCACCCCGTCCGGCTTGGCATCGCGCACGCGCACCAGGGTGGAGCGGAAATCCTTCTCCTCCGGCATATAGCCCTCGACCGCCACCACCTCGGCCCCCAGCGACTTCGCGGTCGCCACCGCGAGATCCTTCGAGGTGCGGCCCCAATCGGTGTTGAGGTGGAGAATGGCGAGCTTCTTCAACTGCAACTGCGACACGGTGAACTGGATCAACTGCGGCGACTGCTCGGACTGGCTGAGCGAGTTGCTCCACATATAGTCGCCGCCCTTGGTGAAGTCGGGGTGCGAATTGGTGAAGCCGAACTGCACCAGCTTGCCGCGCTGATAAATCGGGCTCGCCGCCATCGAGGCGGGGGAGGAGAAATCGCCCAGCTCCACCACGATCGACGGATCGCCGACGAATTTCTGCGCGATGGCGACGGATTGCCGCGGGTCGTTCTGGCTGTCCTCGAAGCGGTATTGCAAGGGCCGCCCCTTGATGCCGCCCTCGGGCCCGTTGATCGCCTCCAGCGCGAGATCGAACCCTTTCTTCCACTGCGCGCCATACTGCGCCGCCGGCCCGGTGAGCGGGCCGGAGACGCCGATCGTCACCGGGTCGGCGGCGAAAGCGTGCGTGGTGGCCAGCGTGGCAACGCCGGCGAGCAGCGTGCGGCGGGTGATCATGGAGCTGGAACGGTCGTGCATATGCGCCTCGCGGAAACAGCGGTGAAGGGAAAGCCGGCGTAGGCCGCCGGGCGGGCACGGGACGGGGAACGTCCGCGCGTGCTTGGACTCCCGGAGCTTTCGCCGGATCGCCGCCGCCGTCAACGCGAAACCTGCAGATGAGAGAATTTTGCCACGCCATGCCGCTCCGGCGGAGCGCGGGAGATTCTTTTTCCCTTTTACGGCCTCCGCGTGGAACGCCATATCCCGCAGGAAAGGTGAACAACGAGACGGCGAGACAGCGAGAAGGAAGAGGGCAGTGCCGCGCGAATACGCTTCTCGCTGCCTCGCTGCCTCTGTGTGAACCTTCCTTTCTTCCCTGCCGCGCCGATGCTAGGCTCCCGCCATGATCACAGCTCAACTCGTGCCGATCCTGTCGGACAACTACGCCTGGCTTCTGCGTTGCAGCAGCACCGGCGCCACCGCCATCGTTGACCCCGCCGAGGTCGCCCCGGTCGCCGCGGCGATCGATGCCGCCGGCGGCCGGCTCGACATGATCCTGCTCACCCATCACCACGGCGACCACATCGCCGGCACCGACGAGATCCGCGCCCGCTACGGCGCCAAGGTGGTCGGCGCCCGCGCCGATGCGCATCGGCTGCCGAAGCTCGATATCGCGGTCAGCGAGGGCGACACCGTCACGCTGGGCGCCAGCACCGCCGTTGTGATCGACACGCCCGGCCATACGCGCGGCCATATTTCCTACTACTTCGCCGACGGCAACGTGCTGCTCTGCGGCGACACCCTGTTCAGCCTCGGCTGCGGCCGCCTGCTCGAAGGCAATGCCGCCGAGATGTTCGCCTCGCTCGCCAAGCTGGCCAAGCTCGGGCCGGAGACGCTGGTGTGCTGCGGCCACGAATACACCGAAAGCAACGCCCGCTTCGCGCTGCACGCCGACCCCGGCAACGCCGCGCTCGTCGCCTACGCCGGGAAGGTGAAAGCCTGGCGCGCCGACGGGAAGCCGAGCCTGCCCAGCCTGATGGCCGACGAGCTTGCCGCCAATCCGTTCCTGCGCGCGGCCGATGTCGCGGCCTTGGCCGATTTGCGCGGGCGGAAGGACACGTTCTGATCGCGTCATTGCGAGCGCAGCGAAGCAATCCATCGTGCAACCGGGCGGAGTAGCGCTTGGCCATGGATTGCTTCGGCTGCGCCTCGCAATGACCGGGGGGATGATGTGACCCTCCTCTCCCCCGCCACATCAGCCGCCGAGGTCATCGCCGCCCTCGGCCTCGCGCCGCACCCCGAAGGCGGCCATTACCGCGAAATCTGGCGTGATGCCCCGGAGGGTGGCGGACGGGGCGCGGCCACCTCCATCCTGTTTCTGCTCGCCGCCGGCGAGCGCAGCCACTGGCACACCGTGGATGCGGCGGAGCTGTGGATCTGGAATGCCGGCGGGCCGTTGCGGCTGGAGATGCCCGGCGCCAGCATCCTCCTCGGCCCCGATCTCGCCGCCGGGCAGATGCTGCAGGGCGTGGTGCCGAAGGGCGAATGGCAGGCCGCGCGGCCGCTCGCCGGCTGGAGTCTGGTGAGCTGCGTGGTGGCGCCGGCGTTCGAATTCGCCGGTTTTACCCTGGCGCCGCATGGCTGGCACCCGGATCAAGGCCCCTTCCCTTCCGCCTGAGGCGCCCCTAGGTTCCGTCATCTCCCACTATTGAAACGGATACCAAATGAGCAAGCTTGACGTTCTCGCCATCTCCGGCAGCCTTCGCAAGGGCTCCCTCAACGCCGCCCTGCTGCGCGCCGCCCAGGAGGAAGCCGCCGCCGACGTGGCGATCGAGATCTACGACTACTCCGACGTGCCGCTCTACAACGGCGACGTGGAAGCCGCCGGCATGCCGGCGTCGGTGCTGCGTTTCAAGGAACGCATTCTCAAGGCCGACGCCATCCTGCTGGCCGTGCCGGAATACAACTACTCCTTCCCCGGCGTGCTGAAAAACGCGATCGACTGGGCCTCGCGCCCCTACGGCAAGTCCGCCTGGGCCGGCAAGCCGGTGGCGATGCTCTCCACCGGCGGCGGCTTGGGCGCCTCGCGCGGGCAGTATCAACTCCGCCAGGTGCTGGTCAGCCAGGGCATGTGGGTGCTGCACGCGCCGGAGGTGTTCGTCGCCAACGCCGCCACCAAGTTCGACGCGACGGGCCGCCTCACCGATGACGTCGCGCGCGGGCTGATCAAGCAGGCCGTGGCGGGCCTCGCGGCGCTCACGCGCAAGGTCGCCGGCTAGCCGATGGCGGCGGCCAGGCGCTGGGGGTTCCTGCTGCTGCTCTCGTTCATCCGGGTGGCGATGGGAATACAATACCAGTCGGTGGCCGCCGCGGGCCCGGCGATCCGCGACGATCTCGGGCTCGACTACGCCGCGCTCGGGGCCATCACCGGCTCCTACATGATGCTCGGCGCCTTTCTCGCACTCCCCGCCGGCTTCCTCGGCGCGCGCTTCGGCGATCGGCGGATGCTGATCGCCGGGCTCGCGCTGATGACGCTGGGGGGCATCGGACTCGGCCTCGCGCCTGGCTTTCCCCTGGCGCTGGCCTTCCGCCTGTTCTCCGGCGTGGGTGCGGTGATCCTCAACATCATCATCTCCAAAATGGTGATGGACCGCTTCGAGGACGCCTCGCTCGGCCTCGCCATGGGGGTGCTGCTCGGGGCCTGGCCGCTCGGCATCGGCGCTGGGTCTATCTTCCTCCCCTATCTCGTCGGCCCGCTGGGCTGGCGCGGCGTGATGTTCTTCGCCGCCGCCTGCTGCGCCGCCTTCCTGGCCCTGACCGTGGCCGCGGTGCCGGAAGGCCCGCGCCGCGCGCCGGGGCGCCTGCTGCGCTTCGGGCTGAGCCTGCACGTCGTGCTCGCCGTGCTCGCCGCCGGCTCGGTCTGGCTGCTCGGCAATGCCGGCTACATCATCCTGCTCGGCTTCGCGCCGGCCTATTACGTGGAACAGGGCATGTCGCTCGCCGCCGCCGGCGCGGTGGTGAGCCTCGCGAGTTTCGCCACCATCCCGGTCGGCCCGGTCGGCGGCTGGCTCGGCAGCCGCATGGCCCCGATGGCGATCACCGCCATCTGCACCGTCATCACCTCCGCGGGGATATTCTTCCTCCCCGGCGCGACCCACCCGGCGCTGATGCTGTTCGCCATCGGCGCCGTGCTCGGCCTGCCCTCCGGCCTCATCGTGGCGCTGCCCGCCCGCGTGCTGCGCCCCGAGCAGCGCGCGGTGGGCATGGGCATCTTCTACAGCGTGTTCTACGGCGGCCTCGGCCTGCTGCCGCCCTTCGCCGGCTGGGTGCGCGACGTGACCGGCGCCGCCCAGGCGCCGTTCATGGTGGCGGCGGCGGTGAACCTTGCCACGCTGCTGGGGATTGGGGGGTTTCTTGCGATCAGTCGTAAGGTCAGGAAGTAAGCGTGTTCTTTTTGTGAACAAAAAGAACCAAAAAAACTTTTTATTCCCTGGGGTTCGGAGTCTCCCGGGAGGCTCCGCGCCAAACGGATAAAAGTTTTTTGCTTCTTTTTTTCAAAAAAGAAGCGCTTGCTTCCTCCCTACACCCCCATCTCGGAATTGTAGTGCGCCGAGCCCACATAGCCGCCGCCATGGCGCATGCGGGTTTTGCCGTTCTTCAGCTCGAAGTAGGACGGCGCCGCCTCCGCCGGGCAGTAATGGGCAACGATGCTCTTGCGCGTCGCGTCGGGCGAGATCGGGCCGGCGCCGTGGGCGAGGTCGGGGTGCCAGAGCAGAACGTCGCCGCGCCTGGCGAGAAAACTCTTGCGCTGCAGCCCCATGCGGGCGGCGGCCACGGGGATGGACTTCAGGTGGTCCTTGATCGGCCCGTCGAAATTCTCGCCGGGATTGGCCCGCGCGGCTTCGGCGACGCTCTTGTAGGTGTCGAGATACAGGTATTCCGGCATGCGGTGGCTGCCGGGATAGAAGAACATCGCGCCGGCATCATCGGTGACATCCTCGAGCGCGATGCAGGTCGCGAGGAACTGGTTCGTCAGCGAGTAGGTGACATAGGCGCTGTCCTGCTGGGCCTCCTGCGCCACGCCGCGCCAGAAGCCGAGCGACTGGGTGGCGAAGGCGCGGCGCTCCATGATGAGGTGCAGCGTGCGCAGCAGGGTGTCGTGCAGCACCAGGTCGCGGATGCCGGCCGCGAGCCAGTGCAGGTCGAGCGCCTTGGCCGGCTTGCTCAGCACGTCCGGCCGCCAGTGCACCTTGCGGCCGATGCCGGTGACGTTGAATTCCGCCGCCGGCATGTCCCCGGCATAGGCCTGCTCCAGCGCCGCCTGGGCGCGGTCCAGCACGTCATCGGGCAGGGCGTTGCGCAGCACGACATAGCCATCGCCGATGAACTGGCGGATCAGCGGCTCCTGGCCGGGCGGAATGAGGCCGAGATCGGCCTTGGCGGCCAGCAGGTCCAGCGCGTTGGCCTGGTCGGTCCAGAAGCCGCCGAAGCGGGAGCGCGGGGCGCCGGGGTTTTGCGGGCGCGCGGCGGCCTTGTTGCGCAGGTAGCCGCGATGGCGGCCGTAGGTCTCGTAATGCTCACGGAAATCGGCGGCGAGGCCGCGATCCACCTCGGCCACCGCCTGGGGGTAGTGATCGCAGTAGAAGCGCGCGTCGAACTCCGCCGGATCGGCGGCGCGGGGCGGCGCGG
>CAIYPH010000799.1 GCA_903928045.1 uncultured Rhodospirillales bacterium | reverse complement strand
CGCTTGATGCCGAAGGCCACGGCCTGGCGGACGCGCGTGTCCTTGAAGGCACCCTGGCCGTTGAAGCTCAGCGCCATGAAGGGGCCGTCTACGTTGGTCATCTTGAGGCGCTTGTCGGCCTCGATGGGGGTCATGGACTGCCAGGGCACGTATTCGATGATGTCGACATCGCCGGCCTGCAGGGCGGCGACGCGAAGGTTCTCATCGGCGTAGGCGACGAAGCGGATGGCCGCGGTTTTGGGGGCGCCCGGCCGGTAGAACCTCGGGTTGGCCACGAGGTCGATGGAGACGCCCTTTTCCTGGGTGGCGATGCTGTAGGGGCCGACGGTGACGGCGGTGGCGTTGTTGTCGGTCGAGCCCTTGGCGACGATCGGCATGTGCGGGCTGGCGAGCCACTCGGGCAGCATGACGTTGGCGGCCTTGAGCACGATGCGCACCGTGCCGGGGTTGGGCGTCTCGATGGAGGCGACGGACTGGAACTGGTTCTTCATGAAGGCGGTGGATTTCTCGCCGGCGACCTGTTCGAGCGTCCACTTCACGTCCTCGGCGGTGACCTTGGCGCCGTTGCTGAACGTCGCGTCGCGCAGTTTGAACACCCAGGCGGTGTCGCCGTCGCGGGTCCAGGAGTCCGCCAGTTCGGGGCGGAGCAGGCCCTTGGCGTCATAGGAGGTGAGGCCGCGCATGACGCAGTATTTCACGGTCACCTGCGCGGTGCCGGTGTTGGCCCAGGGCAGCAGGTTGGGCGGGAAGGTGGAGAGGCCGAAGGTGAGGGTGCCAGGGGTGCGGGCGGCACGGGCTTCGCGGCCAAGCAGCGGCAGGGCGGATCCGGCGGCGAGGATGGTGCGGCGGGAAATCTGCATCTGTGGACTCCTGGGACGCGTTCGATCGGATACGGGGATCAGGTGGCGACAAAGGCGCGCAGCGCATCGGCGACGCGGGGGACCAGAAGGTCCCACCGGCGGGGGGCGCCATGACGAAACAGCCGGAGCGAGGCATACCAGGGCGAGTCCTCGCGCTCGGCAAGCCAGCGCCAATCGGGGGCAAAGGGGATCATCGACCATACCGGGCGGCCCATGGCGCCGGCGAAATGGACGACGGACGTATCGACTGAGACCAGCAGGTCGACGTTTTCGAGGATGGCGGCGGTGTCCTCGAAGTCGCTGATTTCGGCATCGAGGTTGAGCAGCGGGGCGCGGCCCTGGTAGCCGGCGATCTGTGCGGTCGCCGGGCCTTTCTGGACGGAGATGAAGGTGACGCCCTCGAGATCGAACAGAGGGTTCAGGGTGTCGAGCGTGATGGTGCGGTTGATGTCGTTGTTGTGGGTCGGCCGCCCGGCCCAGGCGATCGCGACGCGGCGCTGGCCGGGAGTGATCCGGGCGTCCAGCCGGTCCCGCCAGAGGGCGGCGCGGGCGGGATCGGCCTGAAGGTAGGCCGAGGCGGAAGGGATGTTGTCAAGCCGCGTGCCGTGCAGCCGCGGCAGGCCGGAGAACGGGCAGTAACAGAGGAAGGGGCCGATCTGGTCCCAGCGGGTGACCAGCGTGATGCCCGGGAACATGCGCCGCAGCGTCGGCTCCATTTCGGCCGAGCAGGCGATGGTGAGCTCCTTGCAGCGGGCGCGGGCCCAGGGGATGTAGCGCGAGAACATCACCACGTCGCCGAACCCCTGGTCGCCGACCAGGAGCAGCTTTTCGCCGTGGCCAAGCTCGCGGCCATCCCATTGCGGTTGCTCGGTTTTCGGCATCAGCGGCTGGGCGCCGGGGATCTGGTAGCGCCATTCGTAGTGGTCCCAGCCCGGCCCCATGTCGCCCTTCAGGAGCAGGGCCTGGCCGAGCTTCATGTGGGATTGCGGCAGGTTGGGCCGCAGGTCGATCGAATGGCGCGCGGCGGCGATGCAGGCGTCGACCTCCATGCGGTCGTAGAGCACCATCGCGAGGTTGAAGGGGCCGAGCGGGTCGGCTGGGTCGAGCGTGACGGCGCGGCGGGCGGCGACCAGCGCCTCGTCGTGGCGGGTGAGGAGGCGGTAGACCTCGGAGATGTTGCGGAAATGCGTGGCCTTGCCGAAGCCGCCGGCGGAGAGCGAGCGTTCCATCAGCTCGGCCGCCTCGGCGATGCGGTTGCGGCGGAACAGGATGAGGCCCTTGGTGTGCAGCGCCTCGGGCTGGTTCGGCATGGCGGCAAGCACATGGCTGATCATGCGGTCGGCGGCGTCGAGCCGGTTGGCCTCGATGTATTCGTTGGCAACGGCGAAAATCTCGACTGCCGGCACCGGGATCGTCGCCGGCCCCGGGCGCGCCGGCTGGGCGCGGGCCGGCGCCGGGGACGGCGAAGGTGTCGGCGCGGCGACGGCGGGTTGCGCTGGTTGGGTGTGCTGGAAGGAGACTGACAGTCCGGACACGATAAGCTCACCTGTTGGGAAGAAGTCCGGAGGCTAGCCGAGCCCGCGCCCGAACGGAAACCTTCAATCGCATGGGGGATGCGATCTCGCCAGGTTTACCGGTGGCGGCTATCCTCGCCGCCTCGCCGGGAGACACCGCCATGAAGATCGCCATCGCGACCCTTGCCACCGAAACCAACACCTTCTCGCCGATTCCCACCGGGCGCGCCGCCTTCATGGGCGAGCGCGACTGGTGGCGCACCGGGGCGAGCCTGCACCCCGCAACAATCGGCAACACCGCGCTGATCGCCTGGCGCAAGGCGGCCGAGGCGGAGGGGCATGAGGTGGTGGAGAGCGTCTGCACCTTCGCCCAGCCCGCCGGCACCACGCTGCGCAACATCTACGAGGAGCTGCGCGGCTTCGTGCTGGACGACATCAAGGCGGCCATGCCGGTCGATGTGGTGCTGCTGTGCATGCATGGCGCCATGGTCGCCGATGGCTATGACGATTGCGAGGGCGACACCCTGGCCCGCGTGCGCGAGATCGTCGGCCCCAACGCCACCATCGGCCTCGAGCTTGACCTGCACTGCCACCTCACCGAGCTGATGCGGGAGAAGGCGGACGTTATCATCACCTATAAGGAATACCCGCATATCGATATCGGCGAGCGCGCCGCCGAGCTTTACTCGCTGTGCTCCGCCGCCCAGCGCGGAGAGATCGCCCCGGTGATGGCCTATCACGACTGCCGGATGATCTCGATGTGGCGCACCACGGTGGAGCCGATGAAGAGCTTCGTCGCCAAGATGGCGGGACTGGAGGGCAAGGACGGCGTGCTTTCGGTCTCCTTCGGCCACGGCTTCCCCTGGGGCGATGTGCCGGAGGTCGGCGCGAAAATGCTGGTGGTGACCGACAACAACCAGACCCAGGCCCAGGCGCTCGCCAGCGAGCTTGGCCAGGAGATCTGGCGGCTGCGCGAAGAGTGCTTCCCCCGGCATGACAGCATCGATGGCGGCATCGATGCCGGGCTCGCCGCCGAGGGCGGCAAGCCGGTGGTGGTCGCCGACGTCGCCGATAATGCCGGCGGCGGCGCGCCGTCGGACAACACCCATATCCTGCGCCGCATGGTGGATCGCGGCGTCACCAACGCCGCCATCGGCTGCTTCTGGGACCCGATCGCCGTGCAGTTCTGCACCGAGGCGGGCGTGGGGGCGACATTCGATCTGCGGATCGGCGGCAAGTGCGGCACCGCCTCGGGCGATCCGGTGGATCTCAAGGTGACGGTGATGGCGTTGTCGCCCAACCACAGCCAGGGCGGCCTGTCCGGCAGCCGCGCCGGGCTCGGCGCCTCGGCCTGGGTGCGGGCGGGCGGGATCGACATCATCCTGAACTCCACCCGCAGCCAGGTGTTCAACCCCGACGCCTTCACCGGGCTCGGCTGCACGCTGGCGGACAAAAAGATTGTGGTGGTGAAGTCGACCCAGCATTTCTACGCCGGCTTCGCCCCGATCGCCCGCGAGGTGCGCTACGTGGCCGCCCCCGGGGCGATTGGACCGGACTTCGCGGCGATTCCCTTCACCAAGCGCACCACGCCGTACTGGCCGCGGGTGGAGGACCCCTGAGCGACGAATTCTTGAGCGTTACCCCGCGATCTCGTCCATGAATGCACGCAGCTGATCCGCCCACAGCGCGGCATCCGCCCCCGAGGCGATGTGGCCCTTTTCGCTGTCGATTTCGAAATAGCGCGCATCCACGCCCGCGCCTTTCAGCGCCGGCATCACGGTGTCGGCGAGCGAGGGCGGGAAGATTGAGTCGGTACGGGAAATCACGAACAGCACCTTGGCGGTGATGCGGCCGACATCCGGCGTCATGTCCAGCCCCACCAAGGCGCGGCCGAGCACCACCAAAGAGTGGCCGTCGAAGATGGCGGACCAGGTGCGGGCCTGGCGCTCGATCTCGGCGGCGACGTCGGGCACCTTTCCGGCGAGGGAAGCCTCGGCGCCGTAGCGGCGCAGGGTCTCGGCGCGGATCGCCGTCATCGTCGCGCCGATGCCACCGACGCGGTAGTAGTGGCCGCCATTCCAGTTGGGGTCCGTCGCGAAGCGGGCCAGCAGCCCGTCGGGGTCGGCGCCGGGGGATTTGAGGCCGGTCACCACGGGGACCAGCGCATCCATGAAGCCGGGATACTGGATGCCCCAGGCGAAGGACTGGAACCCGCCATAGGAGGGGCCGACCACGGCGACGAGGTGCTTCACCCCGAGCCCATCCAGCATCGCTTTTTGGGCGGCGACGATGTCAACCAGCGTGATGTGCGGGAAGTCCGGGCCGTATTCGCCGCCGGTCGCCGGGTTGATCGAGGCCGGCGCGGTGGAGCCGAAGGAGGAGCCGATCATGTTGGAGCTGACGACGTAGAACCGGTCAGTGTCGATCGGCTTGCCCGGCCCGACCAGCGCCGCCCAGGAGCCCTCGGAGGCCGCCTCGCCGCCGTCGGCGAAGAGGTGGCTCGAGGTGTAGCCATGGGTCAGCAGCACGGCGTTCCGCCCGTCCGGCGCGAGGGTGCCGTAGGTGACGTAGGCGAGTTTGGTGTCGCGCAGTACGCCGCCATTGGCGAGGGCGAGGTCACCGATGGCGGCGAATTTTGTCTGGGTCATGCGAAGTCTCCTGCGCGGGTGGTGATGCCGGCCGGGTCGCGGGCCGGGTCGCAAATCGTGTCGTAGCGCATCGTCCAGCGCTCGGTGGCCTCATTGGCCGGCCAAGAACCGTCCGGCGCGCCATCGCGGATGAAGCTGATCCAATCCGACCGCATGCGCGCCGAGAGGGCATCGCAGAAGGCCCTGTCGCCGCCCGCCAGCATGCCGGCGCCGGCAAAGGCATCGAGCGTGCCGAACATGAAGGGCAGCTCGATGCAGTGGCACGCTTTGAAGCGGCTGCCTTGCGGTGACCAGTCGAATTGGTAGGCGTAGACCGGGCCGCGCAGGGCAGCGGCGAGCCGCATGGCCGGCCAGATGAAGGTCTCGTCGGAGGATTTATCGGCCAGCCAATCCATCAGCGATCCGCCAGGCCGCCGCGCGCGATAGGCGTCCATCCGGTCGCCCATGCGGGCGGCGGCCTGCGCCGGGTCGGGTGCGGCCATCGCAGGGTCGGCGGCGTAGAAGGCGTGCACCTCCTCGCGGGTGATGCCGATCAGCACCGGCATGTCTCCGGCGGCGGCGGCGATGTCGTCGATCAGGCCGTTGCGGGTGGTGGCCTCGGCGAGGGCGGGCATGAAGGGCGGGGTGGTTTCGCCGAAGCGTGCATTGGCGCGGGCGAGGCCGCCTTGCGCCTGGAGCAGCCGGGCCACCGGCATGTCGCGCATCTGGGAAGCGGCGTCGGCGGAATCGGGGTCGATATCGAGCAGGCGGAGGTATTGCGCCCCCTGCCCTGCCGCTTCGGCCAAGGTGCGCGGCGGGCGGCCGAAGCTGCCGCTCTGCAGGATGGCGCGGTGGAACAGCTTGCGGCTCGCGGGATCCAGCATCAGCCGGCCGATGGAGGAGGCGCCGGCGGATTGGCCGGCCAGGGTGACGCAGCCTGGATCGCCACCGAAGGCCACGATGTTGTCGCGCACCCATTCCAGCGCGAGCGCCTGGTCCATGGAGCCGAGATTGCCGGGGCTCACGCCCGGCGCGCGCAGGTATCCTAGCGCGCCGAGCCGGTAGTTGACGCCGACCACCACGATATCGCCCTCGCGCGCGAGGGTGCCGCCGTCATACCACGCGAGCGACCCGGCGCCGCTGATCCAGGCGCCGCCATGCAGCCACACCAGCACTTTGCGGCGCTTGGCGTCGGGCGCCGGAGTCCAGATGGTGAGCGTCAGGCAGTCCTCGTCCTGTGGGCGGGTGAAATCGCCCATGGCAACCGCGAGGCGGGAGGGCGATTGCGGGGCGATCGGGCCGTCCGCGGTCGCATCGCGCAGGCCGTTCCACGCCGCCACCGGTTGAGGCGGAGCGAAGCGCAGCTCGCCGACCGGCGGGCGGGCATATGCCACCCCGCGAAACACCGCGACGCCGTTCTCGATGCCGCCGGCGAGATCGCCGAGCCCAGTCTGCGAAATGGTCGCCATCCCGAATTTCCTTCCTGCCATCCCCAGGCTGCGACAGGATGCGCCCGACGTCCACAGGCGGGTTGCGCCGGCGATAGCCGCATGGTGGTCTGCGCTCGAGATCAGTCCGAAGGGGGTATCGATGCGGGTCCTGGCGCTTTTCCTGTTGCTCACCTTCCCGGCCCTCGCCGCCGACCGGGTGGTGAACGTCTATAACTGGTCCGATTACATCGACCCCTACGCCGTCGCCCGCTTCGAGCGCGAGACCGGTATCAAGGTTAGCTATTCGGTCTATGACAGCCTGGAGACGCTGGAAGGCAAGCTGCTGGCCGGCAAATCCGGCTATGACGTGGTGGTGCCGACCAGCGAGCCGACCTTCTCACGCCTGGTGCGCACCGGGGCCTTGCTGCCGCTCGATCGCGCCAGGCTACCTAACGCCGCCGGGCTCGATGCCGCGTTGATGAAGCAGGTGGCCGCCTCCGATCCCGGCAATGCACATGGCGTGATCTATTTGTGGGGCACCATCGGCCTCGGCGTGAACGAGTCGCGGTTGCGTGCAATTGCACCCGACGCCCCGCTCGATTCGTGGGACCTGCTGTTCAAGCCGGAATGGGCCCGTAAGGCCGCTCGCTGCGGCATCACCATGATGGACAGCGCCATCGACGTGATTCCGACCGTGCTGAAATATCTCGGCAAATCGCCCGATAGCACGGACGCCGGCGATCTCGCCGCGGTGGAGAAGACGTTGAAGGCGATCCGCCCCCATATCCGCGCCTTCGCCAGTGGCGGCGCGCTGGAAGCGATGGCGGCCGGTGAGACCTGCTTGGTGCTGTCCTATTCCGGCGACGCGATCCAGGCCGCCGGCCGCGCCGCCGAGGCCGGACAGGGCGTGGCCGTGCGCTACGTGGCGCCGAAGGAAGGCGCCCAGCTGTGGTTCGACATGCTGGCCATCTCCAAGGATGCGCCGCACCCGGCGGAGGCGCTGGAGTTCATCAATTTCCTGCTGAAACCCGACGTGATGGCCGGCATCACCAACCAGGTGCGCTATCCCAACGCCGTCCCGGCCTCGGCCAAGGGCGTCACGCCCGATATCGCCGGCGATCCCGGCGTGTATCCGCCCGAGGCGCAGCGGGCGCGGCTCTTCACGATCGGCCCCGTGCCGCCCGAGGCCGCGCGAACCCGATCGCGCATGTGGGCGCGCTTCAAGGGTAACGGCTAAGGCCATCACCACCATCGAAAGGGAAACGCCATGATCCATGAACTCCGCGTCTACACGTTGAAGCCGGGCAAGCTCGGCGAATACCTCAACCTCGCAAAAACCGTCGGCCGCCCGGCGCGCGGACAGAACTACGGCGTGAACCTCGGCTATTGGACGCCGGAATTCGGCACGCTCAACCAAGTCTGGCACATCTGGTCTTATGCGAGCCTCGACGAGCGCACCCGGCTGCGCGGCGAGTTGGCGAAGAACGAGGCCTGGACGCGCGACTACGTCCCCGCCATCCGCCCGCTGCTGGAGCGGCAGGACATCCGCTTCATGCATCCGATGAAGGATGTGGTTCCCCCCGCGGAGGAAGGCGGCGTCTACGAGATGCGCATCTACCGCACCGAGATGGGCGCGGCGCGGCCCTATGCCGAGGAGTATCTGAAAATCATGCCGCATCGCGAGACCTTCTCGCGCAATGTCGGCCTGTGGATCGGCGAGAGCCCGCAGCCCAACGAGGTGCTGCATATGTGGAACTACAAATCGGCCGATGCCCGCGCGGCGATCCGCCGCGAACTGTTCAAGGACGCCGACTGGCTCGCCTACCTCAAGCGCCAGGGCACGCGAGTGGTGGAGATGCAGTCCACCCTGCTGATCCCCACCGACTATTCGACGATGAAGTGAGGCCGCCCTGCGCCGCCTCGCACTGATCGCGCTGCTGCTCCTCGCCGGCCTCGCGCCGGCGAGGGCGCAGGGCGTGGATCTGCTGCTGGTACTCGCCGTCGATGCCTCGGGCAGCGTCTCGGCCGAGCGGTTCGAACTGCAAAAGCAGGGCTATGCCGCCGCGTTTCGCGACACGCGGGTGCAGCGGGCAATCGCCGCCGGCCAGCAACAGTGCATCGGGGTGGCCATGGTGCAATGGACCGGGCCGCGGCTGCAGCGCCTGGTGGTGGATTGGCATATCGTCGATGGCGCTGACGCCGCGGAGGGGCTGGCGGCCGATATCGCGGCCGCGCCGCGCCAGTTGTTCCGCGGCGGCACCTCCATCAGCGGCGCGATCGACTATGCGGCCGCGTTGTTCGACCGCGCGCCATGGCCCGGCGTGCGGCGGGTGATCGATATCTCCGGCGATGGCGCCAACAATGCCGGCCGCCCCGCCGAGGAAGCGCGCGACGATGCGCTCGACAAGGGGGTGACCATCAACGGCCTGCCGATCCTGAACATCGAGCCCAATCTCGATGAGCATTATCGCGACGAGGTGATCGGCGGCCCCGGCGCCTTCATGATCGCCATCGAGAGCTACGACCAATTCGCCGACGCGATCCGGCGCAAGCTCATCACCGAGATCTCGGCGATCACGCCGCCACGGCGCACCGCGACCCGCTGATGCGCCCGCTGCTGTGGCCGAGCTGGGCCTGGCTGCTGCTGTTCGTGGCCGCGCCGGCGGCGATCCTGGCGGTTATCGGCGCGATGAGCCCGGCCGAGACGGTGCCGCCGCTGGCCTGGCATTGGGGATGGGGCGGCTATGCCGGGCTCGCCGAGCCGCTCTATGCGCGCGCCTTCCTCAGCAGTCTCGCGGTCGCCGCCACGACTGCGCTCATTTGCCTTGTCATCGGCTACCCGATGGCACTCGCCATCGCCAGGTCGCCACGCCGGCGGGGATTGCTGCTCGCGGTGATGCTGCCGTTCTGGAGCGGCATCCTGCTGCGGCTGATCGCCTGGATCGGGATTTTGCGGGATGAAGGGCTGATTAATGGCGGGCTGCGTGCCCTCAGACTCACCGATTCCCCGCTTCACCTGCTCTACAGCGACGGCGCGATGCTGCTGGGGCTGGTCTATTGCTACCTCCCCTTCCTCATCCTGCCGCTGGAGGCCCGCCTGGCGGCGACCGACCTGCGCCTCGAACAGGCCGCCGCCGATCTCGGCGCCACGCCATTGCAGGTGTTCCGCCGGATCACCCTGCCCCTCAGCCTGCCCGGCGTCTGGGCCGGGCTCGCGCTGGTGTTCATCCCCGTCTGCGGTGAATACGTCATCCCCGAACTGCTCGGCACCGCCGCGACGCCGCTGATCGGGCGGGTGATCTGGGATGAATTCTTCCAATCCGCCGACTGGCCACAGGCCGCCGCCCTGGCGAGCCTGCTGCTCGCGCTGATGCTGGCCGCGGCAGCGCTGCTGCGGCGGATGGCGCGGGAATGAAGGTGCTCGTGCTGTCGATCGGCCTCGGCTTCCTCTATGCGCCGATCGTGCTGGTGGTGGCGACCAGCTTCAACGCCTCGCCGCTGATGACGGTGTGGAGCGGCGCCTCGCTGCGCTGGTATGTGCAGCTTTGGCGCAGCCCGATGCTGATGGAGGCGGCCTGGCTGTCGCTCGGCATCGCCGCAGCCTCGGCCACGCTGGCGACCGCGGTTGGCGGGGCCGCCGGCATCGCACTTGCCCGCGCCGGCGCCTTCCGCTTCCGGGCGCTGTTTGAGGCCCTGGTCGCCGCCCCCCTGGTGCTGCCGGACCTGCTGATCGGCCTCGCCTTGCTGCTACTGTTCATCGCGCTGGAGGCGCTGACCGGCTGGCCGGCCGGTCGCGGCGCGCTCACCATCATCCTCGCCCCTGCCACCGCGAGCCTGGCCTTCGTCACCGTCACCGTGCAGGCCCGCCTCGCCGGATTCGACGAGGCGCTGGAGCACGCCGCCGCCGATCTCGGCGCCACGCCGCTGGTGGTGCTGCGCCGCATCACCATCCCGCTGATCGCGCCCTCGCTGGCGGCCGGCTGGCTGCTGGCGTTCACGCTTTCGCTCGACGACGTGGTGATCGCGAGCTTCACCGGCGGGCCGGGGGCGACCACTTTGCCGATGGCGATCTTCTCCTCGCTGCGCCTGGGGCCGACGCCGGTGCTGAACGCGCTGGCCACCATTATCCTTGCGCTGGTGGCGGGGCTGCTTCTTGCGGCGTGGAAGCTCGCCCCGGTTGCCGCGCGGGGGGCGCGGGATTAGGGTGCGCGGCTTGTTTTCAGCCTAGCGAGACCCCGATGTCCCTCACCGCCGAACGCCTCGACCGCATCAACCCGAGCCTGACCATCGCCATCTCCACCAAGGCGCGCCAGATGAAGGCCGCGGGCCGCGATGTCATCAGCCTCTCCGCCGGCGAGCCCGACTTCGATACGCCGCAAAACGTCAAGGACGCCGCGATCCGCGCGATCCAGAGCGGCGACACGAAGTACACCGACGTCGCCGGCACCCCCGCGCTGCGCCAGGCGGTTGCCGCCAAGTTCAAGCGCGACAGCGGGATCGACTACAAGCCCGAGGAGATCATCATCTCCACCGGCGGCAAGCAGGTGATTTTCAACGCGATGATCGCCACGCTCGACAAGGGCGACGAGGTGATCATCCCCACACCCTGCTGGGTCAGCTACCCCGATATCGTCTCGCTGGCCGATGGCACGCCGGTGCTGGTGCCCTGCGGCCAGAACAACGGGTTCAAGCTGCGCGCCGAGGACCTCGAGGCGGCGATCACGCCGAAGACCAAGTGGTTCATGCTCAACAACCCCTGCAACCCCACGGGGGCCGCCTATTCGGCCGAAGAGCTGAAGGCGATCACCGACGTGCTGCTGCGCCACCCCCATGTGTGGGTGTTCACCGACGATATCTACGAGAAGCTCGCCTATGACGGCTTCAAGCCGGCCACCTTCGTTGAGGTGGAGCCGAAGCTGAAGGACCGCACGATCACCATGAACGGCTCCTCCAAGGCCTACGCGATGACGGGCTGGCGCATCGGTTTCGCCGGCGCGCCGGTGCAGATGATCAAGGCGATGGACAAGCTGCAATCGCAGTCCACCTCCAACACCTCCTCGATCTCCCAGGCCGCCGCGGTGGAGAGCCTCAACGGGCCGCAGGAATTCATCGGCGAGATGGTCGAGGTCTATAAGGCGCGCCGCAATCTGGTGGTGGACATGCTGAACCAGGCGCCGGGCATCACCTGCCACAAGCCCGAGGGCGCGTTCTACGTCTTCCCCTCCGTGCATGGCTGCATCGGCAAGACCACCAAGGGCGGCGTGAAGATCAACGATGACGCGGATTTCGTCACCGCGCTGCTGGAGGAAGAGGGCGTGGCGGCGGTGCATGGCACGGCCTTCCTCTATCCCGGCCATTTCCGCATCAGCTACGCCACCGACACCGAAAGCCTCCGCGAGGCCTGCACGCGCATCCAGCGCTTCTGCCGGGAGATGACCTGAACCATGAACGTATCCGTCCGGCCTGCGCTGGCCAGCCGTCTCAAGCGCGTCCAGGTCGCCGCCACGGTGGCGATGACCATCAAGGCACGCGAACTGCGCGCCCAGGGGATCGACGTCATCCAACTCACCATCGGTGAGCCTGACTTCGACACCCCCGAGCACGCCATCGAGGCGGCGCACCAGGCGGCGCTGGCGGGCAAGACCAAGTATCCGCCGCAGGACGGCGTGCCGGAGCTGAAGCAGGCGATCCAGAAGAAGTTCAAGCGGGATCGCAACCTCGACTACGCGCTCGACGAAATCATGGTCGCCAATGGCGGCAAGCAGGTGATTTTCGACGCCTTCCTCGCCTCGATCGACGAGGGCGACGAGGTGGTGATCCCGGCGCCGTACTGGGGCGCCTATCCGCTGATGGCGAAATGCGTCGGCGGTGAGCCGGTGATCGTCAACTGCCCGGAAAACAACGGCTTTCGCCTCCGCCCGGAGGATCTCGACGCCGCCATCACGCCGAAGACCAAGTGGCTGATGCTGAACTCGCCGAACAACCCCACGGGGGCGGCGATGTCGCGCGATGAGCTGCTGGCGATCGGCGAGGTGATGAAGAAGCACCCGCATGTCTGGATCATGTGCGACGATATGTATGAGCACCTGGTCTATGGCGATTTCGCCTACCACACGCTCGCCGAGGTGGTGCCGGAGTTGAAGGACCGCACGGTGACGATCTCCGGCGTGTCGAAAACCTACGCGATGACGGGTTGGCGCGTCGGCTTCTGCGCCGGGCCGAAGGACCTCATCAAGGCGATGGTGAACATGCAGGGGCAGATCAGCTCCGGCATCTCCACCGTCGGCCAGGCCGCCGCGGTGGCGGCGATGGAGGGCGATCAGGCGCTGGTCGCCGAACGCGCCGAGATCTACCGCAAGCGGCGGGATCTGGTGGTGGACGCGCTGAACGCCATGCCCGGAATCACCTGCCACCGGCCGGAGGGGGCGTTCTACGTCTACCCCAATATTGCCGGCTGCATCGGGCGCACCACGCCGAAGGGTACCAAGATCAATACCGATGGCGAGTTCGCGCTTGCGCTGCTGGAAGAAGGGCACGTCGCCCTGGTCGGCGGTGCGGCGTTTGGCATGAGCCCCTATCTGCGCATCTCCTACGCCGCCAATGACGAAGCGGTGGCCGAGGCGATGGTGCGGATGGCGAAGTTCGTCGGCAGCCTGACGTGAGCTCCCCGGCCCTCAGGGCCGGGCGGGACGACGATGCCGACGGCTTCATCTCCCTGATCGGCGATTGCTGGGCGGAATATCCCGGCAATATCCTCGATGTTGACGGCGAGTTGCCGGAGTTGCGCGCGCTCGCCAGTTATTTCGCCAAGTCCGGCGGCATGTTCTGGGCCGTGGAGCAGGGTGGCGCGATCACCGGCATGATCGGCACCAAGCCGCTGGAAGGCGGCGCCTGGGAACTGTGCAAGGTCTATACGCGGCCGGCACTGCGCGGCACCGGGATGGCGCGGACCATGCTCGCGACCGCCGAGAGCTATGCGCGCGACCACGGCGCGACGCGCATGAAGCTGTGGAGCGATACGCGGTTCGATCGCGCGCATCGGTTCTATGAGAAGGAAGGCTACGTCCGCGTAGGGCCGCTGCGGGTGCTGAACGACCTCTCGATGTCCATCGAGTTCTGCTACGAGAAGCCGCTGATTGGTACCGTGGTGGAGAAACTCGATGCGGCCGGGGCGCAATCGGCCATTCCGCGGCTCGCCGAGATCCTGAAATCCTGCGTCGATGACGGCGCCTCGGTGTCCTTTCTGCCGCCCCTGGCCCGCGATGCCGCTGTGAGCTTCTGGACTCGCGCCGCTTCCGCGGTGGCGATGGGCGGGCGGGTGGTGCTGGCCGGCTGGGTGGATGGGGTGCTGGCCGGGACGGTGACGCTCGATCTCGACACGCCGCCGAACCAGCCGCATCGGGCGGATGTGGCGAAGCTTCTGGTGCATCCCGCCGGCCGCCGGCGCGGTCTCGCCCGCGCGCTGATGGAGCGGCTGGAGACCGAGGCCGCTGCCGCCGGGCGCAAGCTGCTGGTGCTCGACACCAAGGAAGGCGACGCCGCCGAGCCGCTGTATCGCGGCATGGGCTGGACCGAGGCCGGGCGAGTGCCTGAGTTTGCGATGAACGGCGACGGCTCGCTTTCGGCGACGATCTTTTTCTGGAAACGGCTATAATCGGCGCCTGACCTCACGAAGGATTGCCGATGCAGCCGCGGATCAGCCTCATCACCCTCGGCGTGGCGGATGTCGTCCGCGCGCGGGCCTTCTACGAGCGCCTGGGTTGGCAGGCCGCAGCGAGTAGCCAGGAGTCCATCGCCTTTTTCCAGTTGAACGGCCTCGCGCTGGCCTTGTTTGGCCGCGACGCCCTGGCCGAGGACGCCCATGCCGGGCCGGCCATGACGGGTTTCTCCGGCGTCACCATCGCCCATAACCTCGGCTCCGAGGCGGAGGTGGACGCGGCGCTGGCCGAGGCGGTTGCCGCCGGGGCGCTGCTGCTGAAACCGGCGCAGAAAGTGTTCTGGGGCGGTTATTCCGGCTACTTCGCTGACCCCGACGGACATGCCTGGGAGGTCGCGTTCAACCCGTTCTTCCCGCTCGACGCTGCCGGAAATCTGGTGCTGCCCGGCTGATGGCCGCCCGCCCTGCCCTTCTGGTGATCGGCCCCAGCCGGTCCGGCAGTTCGGCGCTGACGGCGGTGCTGTCGATGCGGGGGGCGACGTTGCCGGCGCATCTGATGCCCGGCGGCAAGGGCAATGAGCGCGGGCATTTCGAGCCGGAGCGGCTGGAGCGGCTCAACACCGCCATTCTTGCCGCGCTCGGGGGCGGGTATTGGGACCCGATCGCCATTCCGCAGGCCTGGTTCGCCAGTGCGGAAGCCAGCGCCTTCACGGTGACGATCGCCGAGACGATTGCCGCTGAATATGGTGATGGGCCCTTTCCGATCATCAAGGACCCGCGCCTTTGCCGGCTCGCGCCGTTGTATCTGGCCGCCTGCGCGCAGCTCGGCCTCAAACCGTACGCGATCATCCCGCTGCGCCACCCCGGCGCCGCCGCCCGGTCGCTGTCCGCCCGCGACAAAACGCCGCCGGAGACCGCGGAGTTGCTGCAGGTGATCGAACTGCTCAACGCCGAGCGCCACACGCGCGACATCCCCCGCGCCTGGAGCCGCTATGCCGATCTGCTGGCGGACTGGCGCAGTGCAACCGATGCGATCGCGGCTCAGCTTGGGTTGGTTTGGCCCGCCTGTGACGCGGAGGCGATCGAGGCCTTTCTCACCTCGGACCTCCGGCACCAATCCGTGGAGGAGGCCGGGCCGCTCGCCACCCATCTCTATGAGACCGCGTTGAGCGGTGACGAGGCGGCGATTCGCGGGGAATTCGGCCGTATTCGCGCCATCTCCGATGAGCATGACCGGCTGATCGGCCCTTGGCAGAGCGCCTGGCGTGGCCGGCTCGCCGGGCTTGAGGGCATCACCAAGCAGCAGGCCACGCAGATCAAGCAGCTCGAGGAAGAGGCCGCCGCCGCCACCCGCCGCCGGACCGAGACCGAGGCGCATTGGACCTGGCGGCTCACCGCACCGTTCCGCCGCCGCTGAACTCGGCGGCAGCGCATTCTGCCTGTGCGGCGATGCACAGCCCCTCCCCTGTTGGCGCGAACCGTTCGGCGGACTAGCATCACCCCATCGGCCCGTTCCGGGCCGCTTTACAACTGAGGAGACAGACATGTCCGAATCCCCCGTGGTTGCCGGCACGGCGCCGATCAAGGTCGAGGTCGTCGCTGGCAAGGATTACTGGTGGTGCTCGTGCGGCAAGAGCAGCAAGCAGCCGTTCTGCGACGGTTCGCACAAGGGCAGCTCCTTCTCGCCGCAGAAGTGGACCGCCGAGAAGGATGGTGACGCGTGGTTCTGCGCCTGCAAGGCCACCGGCAAGTCGCCGATGTGCGACGGGTCGCACAAGAAGCTCGCCTGATCCGGCGTTGAGCAACCGCGCCGCCTCCGCCCTCGCCTTTGCCGCCCATACGGCGGCGGAGCTGCGGGATGCTGCGGCGCGGGATGCCATTGTGATCGTGCCGATCGGCGCCACCGAGCAGCACGGGCCGCATCTGCCAGTGATGGTGGATCACCGGCTCGCCGAGGAGGCCGCGTTTCGCGCCGCCACGCTGCTGGACGCCGGCGGGCATCCGGTGTTGGTGACGCCGACGGTGTGGACCGGGTTTTCCGAGCACCATATGGAGCTTGGCGGCACCATCACCATCGATTACGCGACCATGGCCGGGCTGCTGCGCGGCATTGTGCGCTCGCTGGTGCGGGGCGGGTTTCGCCGCATCTGCATCCTCAACGGCCATGGCGGCAATGCGGCGCCGCTGACTGTCGCGGTGAGTGAGCTCACCGTGGAGCTGAAAATTCCGCTGGTGACCTTCGCCTATTACGACGTGGGGGATGCGGCGACGCGGGCGATCCTGACGTCGCAATCCGCCGTGCTGCACGCCTGCGAGGCGGAGACGGCGATGATCATGGCAACCGAGCCCGATCTGGTGCGCCACGAGCACCTGGGCGCCGCGCATGGGCCGGACCAGGACCGGCCGGAGATCGAGGCGCTGGTGGGACCCAAGGTGTTTCGCTGGCAGACGCTGAATGCGCGCGCGCGTTCCGGCGTGATCGGCAATGCCGCGGCGGGCACGCCCGAGAAGGGCGAGCGGCTGCTCGCCGCCTATGCCGAGCGCATTGCCGAGGTGCTGGGAACCAGGGCATTGTGGGAGGCGAAAGCGTCCGACCACTGGTGAGTTGCCATGCCCCGTCTCGATGAATCCGCTGCCGGCGTCTACATCATCGCCGTGACCCCTTTCACCGATGACGGCGCGATCGATTACGCGGGCGCCGAGCAGATGGTGGATTTCTATATCAGCCGGGGTGCGACCGGGCTGACCATTCTCGGGATGATGGGCGAGGCGCCCAAGCTCTCCGGCGCCGAGGCGATTGGCTTCACGCGGCATGTCGTGCAGGCGGTCGGCGGACGGGTTCCGGTGGTGGTGGGGGCCTCCAGCCCGGGTTTCGCGGCGATGGGCGAGTTGTCGCGCTCGGCGATGGATGCGGGGGCCGCCGGGGTGATGGTGGCGCCGCCCGGGACAATTCGGACGGATGATCAGATTTTCGGCTATTTTCGCCAGGTGGCGGAGACGCTGGGGGATATTCCCTTCGTGTTGCAGGATTTCCCGCAGGCGAGTGGTGTGCAGATCGCGCCTTCGGTGATTCGCCGCATCGTCGATGCGCTGCCGAGTTGCGTGATGCTGAAGCATGAGGATTGGCCGGGGCTCAACAAGATCACCTGGCTGCGCGAGGCGGAGGGGATGCGGCGCATCTCCATCCTGGTCGGGAATGGCGGGGTGTTTCTGCCGGAGGAGCTGCGGCGCGGCGCCGATGGGGCGATGACCGGGTTCGCGTTTCCCGAGATGATGGCGGACGTGCTGGCGGCGCAGCTTGCGGGGGATGCCGAGCGGGCCTCCGATATATTCGACGCGTATTTGCCGCTCGCGCGCTACGAGCAGCAGCCAGGGCCGGGGCTCGCGGTGCGCAAATATATTCTGCACAAGCGCGGCGCGATTCCAACGCCAGCGCAGCGGGCGCCGCGCGCGACGTTGAGCGGGCGCGAGATCGCCGAGGTGGAGTTTCTGCTGGCGCGGCAGGCGCGGCGGCTGGAGGCGATCGGGGCGGCGCCGCAGGCGTGACGGCGCGGCTGGAGTTCCGCCGGCCGCTTCTGGCCGATGCCGCCGCGCTGTTCGCGTTCATGGGGGATGCGGAGGCGATGCGGTGGACGCATGTGCAGGACTCGGTTCGGGATTTGAGGCGGTATTTGGCGGCTCATGCGTGCCAGGCGCGGAAAATCGGGTTTGGGCCGTGGACGGTGATTGAGGCGGCGAGCGGGCGGATTGTGGGGTTTGGTGGGTTGTATGACGATCCGTTAGATCCTGGATGGGGGCTGGAGGTTGCGTATTTCTTCGCG
>CAIYPH010000798.1 GCA_903928045.1 uncultured Rhodospirillales bacterium | reverse complement strand
GGCGCCCTTTTCGGCGGCCGCCCGCATGCGATCGAGCCGGGTAACGATCGCCGGATCAGGCGCACGGCGGTCCCCGGGCACGCGTGCCTGCATGAGATCAATATTTCCCAGCAGAACGGTTAGCAAATTATTGAAATCATGGGCAACTCCGCCTGTGAGCTGGCCGATCGCCTCGAGCCGCTGGGCCTGATGCAGCGCGGCCTCGGTTCGCTCGCGCTCTTCGATCTGCGCTTTTAGCTTGACATTGGCCTGCTCGGCCGCCGCGCGGGCGAGGCTGTTTTCAGCCAGCAAATCCTCGACCCGCCGGGTCTGCAGCGCGATATAGAAGAGCAACGCCCACACTAGGCCGGCCAGCGAGACCCCGCCTAGCAGAAGCAGCACGCCGCGCCGTTGCCAGTCCCTGAGGGCGTCGTGGCGCGAAATTGACACCGATATCGCGATGGGCAGCGTCTTGTGAGCCCGGATCGCGGCAATTCGCGCGCCGCCGTCCCCCGCGCCGGGGATGACGCCGGCGCCGGCCAACCCGCTGCCGAGCAACGACTTGAACAGCGGCCCCTCGGCGGTGTTCCCGCCGATCGTGGCATCCAAGTGTGGGGACGTCGCGAGTACAAGTCCATCGCGGGTGTACAAAGTGATCACGCCATCGTCCGCGATCTCCACCGAGTGGTAGAATTCCTCAAAAAAGGCCAGGTTCAGGCAGGCAACCACGCCCCCGGCAAATGCCCCACGCTCATCCGAGAAACGGCGGCCGATCAAGGCCGTCCATGGTCCCCCCTGAGCGCGGAAAGGGGCGCCAACCCGCAGCGTGGCCGACATGTCATCGCGCAAGCTGCGAATGATCTGCTGCCCCGCCGCGAATTGGGCCGGGTCGAAGGGTTCCTGCTGGCCGGGCACCACTGTCACCGGGTTGCCGTCCCGATCGAGAACCGCAACTTGCAAGATCTGTGCGACTCCATCGACCCGCCGCTCGATCCTCTCCGACAGCGAGATGCGGTTCACCGTATCGGCTGTGGCGGGATTGCTGAGTTGTTCCGCGAGATCGCGCAGAACCATGTCGACCGCTTCGATCGACCGCCCGGTTTGCTCGACGAACAACATGTCCAGCCGGGAGAGATCGTTGGTCGCATTCTCGATAAGAACGTCGCGCTGAAGGAGCAGGCGCTGCAGCACCGCGGCGGTGATCAACGCAAGCATCAATACCGCGACCAGCCGGAGGACCCGGCTCATCTTGGGTATGCGCTGTTGATCGGTGATGACCGACGGAGACGACATTACGGGCACCTGCCGAAAAGCGAATGATCTGCGCAGCTTGGAACCGTCATTTAAACAAAAATTGCGCTCCCGGCATATCACCCGGACGGGGATCTACCGCAGAGGAACAGTGTTTCACGGAAAGTTGATGAAAACAACGTTAACGCGAACGATCGACCGCCCAATCCCCGTGAAATGTGCATTGACCCCACATTTTGTGTATCCAGGCACCCAATCAGCCAAGAAAACGCACCGCCGGGAGATCCACGCTATGGCTCAGGATATCGTCATCGCCCTCGACCAAGGTACTACCTCGACGCGGGCGATTGCCTACCGTTCCCAGATACTTGCGCCGCTGGCGACGGCGCGGCGGGATCTCACCCAGCATTTCCCGGCCAGCGGCTGGGTCGAGCATGCGCCTGAGGATCTGTTCGCCGACAGTGTCGCCGTACTGCGCGAGGCGCTCGCCGCTTCCGGCGCGGACCCCCGTGACATTGCCGGCATCGGCATCACCAATCAGCGCGAGACAACGGTGGTCTGGCGGCGTGACACTGGAGCCGCCATCCACAACGCGATCGTCTGGCAGGACCGGCGCACCGCCGATATCTGCGCCGGACTGCGCGACGGCGGCCATGAGGAGTTGGTATCCCAGCGCAGCGGCCTGCTACTGGACCCCTATTTTTGTGCTACCAAGATCGCCTGGCTACTCGACAACGTGCCCGGGGCCCGCGCGGCCGCCGAAGCAGGCGAACTCGCCTTCGGCACCGTCGACACATGGTTGCTCTGGCGCCTCACTGGCGGCCGCGTCCACGCGACGGACGCGACCAACGCCAGCCGCACGATGCTCTACGATATCGGCGCCGGCACCTGGGACAGCGATCTCCTGCGCCTGTTCCGGGTGCCCGCGTCCCTGTTGCCCGAGGTGCGCGACAGCTCCGGCTCCTTCGGCCACACCGAGCCCGGCATTCTCGGCGCCCCGGTTGCTATCCGCGGGATCGCCGGCGATCAGCAGGCGGCGAGCGTCGGGCAGGCCTGTTTCCAGCCCGGGATGGTGAAATCGACGTATGGCACCGGCTGTTTCCTCCTGCTCAACACCGGTGAGGCGCAGGTTCCCTCGCGCTCGCGTATGCTGACCACGGTCGCGCTGCAACTTGAGGGACGGCGGACCTATGCACTCGAGGGAGCGATTTTCATCGCCGGAGCCGCGGTGCAATGGCTGCGCGACGGATTGGGGGTGATCACCCGGGCGGAGCAGAGCGGCGACCTCGCGGCGGCCGCCGACCCGGCGCAGAACGTCTACCTCGTGCCCGGCTTCGTCGGCCTCGGCGCGCCATGGTGGGATGCCGATGCCCGCGGCGCGCTGTTCGGCCTGACCCGCAACACCGGCCCGCGCGAACTGGCCCGCGCCGCCCTGGAAAGTGTGGCTTTTCAAACCCGTGATATTATTGAGGCGATGCGGGCGGATTGGCAGGGCGCCGAGCAGACGGTGCTGCGCGTCGATGGCGGGATGGTGGCGAGCGACTGGACAATGCAGTTCCTCGCCGACCAGCTCGACGCACCGGTCGACCGCCCGATGGGGCTGGAGACAACGGCGCTCGGCGCGGCTTATCTGGCCGGCCTCGCAGCCGGCGTGTGCCCGGACCCCGCCACATTCGCCGGCACCTGGGCGCTCGAGCGGCGCTTCCTCCCGTCCATGGCGCCGGAGCAGCGCGAGCGTAGCTATGCCGGCTGGCGGGACGCCGTGCGGCGCACGCTGAGCAACCACAGTGCCGTTTGACCGCAAACGCCATGGCGGTGAGAATGCGGCCATGATCCTTCTGATCGACAACTACGACAGCTTCACCTTCAATCTCGTTCATTTCCTTGGAGATGTCGGCGCGCGCTGCGACGTCTGGCGCAACGACGCGCTGAGCGTGGAGGACGCGATCGCGATGGCGCCCGAGGCGATCGTCCTGTCGCCCGGGCCCTGCACGCCTAATGAGGCCGGAATCTGCCTAAATCTGATCAAAGCAGCCGCGGGCCGCATCCCGTTGCTCGGCGTCTGCCTCGGTCACCAGGCGATCGGCCAGGCTTTCGGGGGCGAGGTGGTGCGCGCGCCCACGCCGATGCACGGCAAGATGAGCGCGGTGAGCCACGACGACAGCGACGTATTCGCCGGTCTGCCTTCCCCGTTCCAGGCCACCCGCTACCACAGCCTGATCGTGCGGCGGGAGACGCTGCCCGCGGCGCTGGTCGAAACCGCGCGCACCGGCGATCTGACTATGGGCCTGCGCCATCGCAGCCTGCCTGTGTTCGGCGTGCAGTTTCACCCCGAGAGCATCGCAAGCGAGCACGGCCACGCGATCCTTGCCAACTTCATCGCGATCGCCCGGGGCATCAACGCCCCGGCGCGGGCGGGCTGAGAGGAAACCCCGATGTCGAGTAATCTCAAGCCGGTGCTGGCGCGCCTGGCGATGGGCGAAACCCTCAGCGAGGCGGAGGCGGAGGACGCGTTCAGCATCATAATGGCGGGCGAAGCCACGGTGGCGCAGATCGGTGGCATGCTGATGGCGCTCAGGGTGCGGCGCGAGACAGTGGCCGAACTCACCGGCGCGGTGCGCGCCATGCGCGCGCGGATGACGCGCGTCGAGGCGCCGCCTGAGGCGATCGACGTCGTCGGCACCGGCGGTGACAACTCCGGTTCGCTCAATATCTCGACCACCGTCGCCTTCGTGGTGGCGGGGCTTGGCATTCCCGTCGCCAAGCACGGCAACCGCGCGCTCTCCAGCCGCACCGGCGCGGCAGATGTGCTGACGACGCTCGGCGTGAACATCGACATGCCGCTGGAGCGGATGTCCGACGTGCTGCGCGCGACCAACTGCGTGTTCATGTTCGCCCCGAGGCATCACTCGGCCCTACGGCATGCCGCAGGGCCGCGCGTCGAGCTCGGCACCCGCACGATCTTCAACCTGCTCGGGCCGCTGGCCAATCCCGCCTCGGTTAAGCGGCAATTGACTGGCGTTTTCGACCCGAGCTGGTCGCGCGCGATGGCCGAGACCCTGGCCAATCTCGGCAGTACCGACGTCTGGGTGGTGCACGGGCAGGGCCTCGACGAACTCACCACCGCCGGCCCATCCAACGTCGTCGCCCTGAGGGACGGCGCGATTCGCGAGTTCACCGTCACCCCCGAGGATGCCGGGCTGGCGCGGTCCCCGGTGGATGCCGTGCGTGGCGGCGATTCCGCGCACAACGCCGCGGCGCTCGAGGCGCTGCTGCACGGCGCCACCGGAGCGTATCGCGATACCGTCCTGCTCAATGCCGCGGCGACCCTTATCGTCGCACGCCGCGCGGGCGATCTACGCGAGGGCGTCGCGTTGGCCGCCGGCGCAATCGACAGCGGGGCCGCCTATGCGGCGCTTGAAGCTCTGCGCAAGGCGAGCTCGACATGAGCGACGCCCTCGCACGCATCTGCGCCGACACACGCGATGAAACAGCGCTGCGCAAGGCGTCCACGCCGCTGGCCGAGGTGGAACGCCGTGCCGCCGCGGCATCGCGACCGCGCGGCTTCGCCCGGGCGCTCGATGAGGCCGTCGCCGCCGGCCGCTTCGGCCTGATTGCCGAGATCAAGAAGGCATCGCCGTCCGGTGGGCTGATCCGCCCGGTGTTCGAGCCCCCTGCCCTCGCCGCTGCCTATCGCGACGGTGGCGCCGCCTGCCTCTCCATCCTGACCGACGGGCCGCATTTTCAGGGCCATGTCGACCACTTCATGGCCGGCCAGCGCGCCGTGCGCCTGCCGGCGATCCGCAAGGACTTCATGCTGGACCCCTGGCAGATCATCGAAAGCCGGGCGATCGGGGCGGATTGCGTGCTGCTGATCCTCGCCTGCCTCAGCGACACCGAGGCCGCCGAACTAGAAAGCGTGGCGATGGCGCTGGGGATGGACGTGCTGGCCGAGGTGCATGACGGGGAGGAGCTTGACCGGGCGCTGCGGCTGAAGACCCGCCTGATCGGTATCAACAACCGTAATCTCAAGACCTTGAAGACCGATATCGCCACCACAGTGGAGCTTGCGCCGCGCGTGCCGGCGGATCGTGTCGTCGTCGGCGAGAGCGGGCTCAAGGTGCATGCCGACCTGCTGCGCCTCGCCGAGGTGGGCGTGCGCCGCTTCCTGGTCGGCGAAAGCCTGATGCGGCAGGACGACGTGACGGCGGCGACCAAGGCGCTGCTTGGCGCATGAGCGGGCTGACGCATTTCGACGCCGCGGGCAATGCCGTGATGGTCGATGTCTCGGCCAAGGCGGAAACCACGCGGGAGGCGACCGCCAAGGCGCGCGTGGTGATGCAGCCGGCCACGCTCGCGATGATCCTGGGCGGCACCGCGAAGAAGGGTGACGTATTCGGGGTCGCCCGCCTCGCCGGCATCATGGCGGCCAAGCGCACGGCGGATCTGATCCCGCTTTGCCACCCCCTACCACTGGCCGCCGTCACCATCGAACTCGCCGCTGATGGCGATGACGGGGTGGCGATCACCGCGACGGTGAAGACCTCCGGACGCACCGGCGTCGAGATGGAAGCACTGACAGCGGCCTCGGTCACCGCGCTGACGGTCTATGACATGTGCAAGGCGGTCGATCGCGGCATGCGCGTCGAGGGGCTGCGGGTGGTCGCGAAATCCGGCGGAAAGTCCGGAGATTTCAGGCAAGATTAAGGGGTTATGGACCCGATCTCGCTTGCCGCCTGATCCAGCGCATCGGCGATTTCGTCGGCCACGCCAGGCCCCGCCGTCAGCACCGGCATGAATTTCACCATCGGCGGGCCGGCCACAGATACGGAGTGGACGAGCACGCCGAGATCGAACAGCCGCCGCGCGAGGCGCTGGGAGGTCGGCCGGTCGACCACCCCGATGGTGGCGATGCCGCCCTGGACGCTGCCTTCGCCGAATACGGATTGGTGGCGCTGGCGCAGGGTCGTGAAGCGTTCCTGAAAACGCGTGGCAATGGCGGCGACGTCCGCCTGCCAGCCCGGCGCCGTGACGATCCCCAGCACGGCCCGCCCCACCGCCGAGGCCAGCTCATTGCCGCCGAGGCTGCTCGTGTAAGCATAGGCGTGGGTGTTGATGCAGGCCTCGTGGATCTCCCGCGTGGTGACCAGCGCCGCCACCGGGTAGAGCCCTCCGGAGAGCCCCTTGCCGCAGACGATCATGTCCGGCACGAATCCGTCCTTCGCACACATCCAGAACGGCCCGGTGCGGCCGATGCCGGTGCGGGTCTCGTCGATAATCAACCGGGCGCCGCGGGCGCGGCATAGGGCGGCGATGCCCGCAAGGTAGCCCGGCGGCGCCGGCGCGAACGTCTCATAATCCATCGGCTCCAGGATCACGGCCGCGGTTGTGCTATCCACCAGTGCCTCGATAGCGGCGAGGTCGCCATAGGTGTCGAAGAAGCGCGAGGCGCCGTCCGGCAGGTTGTAATGGGCGCGAATGCCCTCACTCTCGCCGCCCGTGGCCATGGCGGAGAAGCCGGTGTTGCCGTGATAGCCCTGGCGAAATGCGACAATCCCGTGCCGCCCGGTGAGGCGGAAGGCGAAGGAGAGTGCGAGATCGGCCGCCTGCGAGGCGCTCAGTGTGATGACGCTACGGCACAATCCCGGCGGCGAGGCGGCGGCCAGCGCGTCCAGCAACCCCAGCGTCTCGGCATTGGGTAGCATCCACAGCCCGCCATCGAGCCCGCGATCCAGCGCGTCACGCATGGCCGCGAGGATGGCCGGATTGCGATGCCCGAGCGTGTGCACACCGCCGGAGCAGGTGGCATCGAGCACACGGTGGCTACCATCGAGGTTCCAGACATAGGGCCCCTCGCGTCGCCCGGCGACGAAATTGGTGCCGCCCTCGCGCTGGGCCTGCGCCGCGGCGCGCCAGGCGCGATCCTCATAGCCGGCGAGGATCGCGCCCGTCTCGTTCGTCGTCACCCGGGGATGCGCACCTGAAGGTCGGTGATCCCATGCACGAAGGAGGAGAAGATGCGCTTCTCGGGCGCCACCACCTCGATGCGGTCGAAGCGCTTGAGGATTTCCTCCCACAGGATCTTCAACTGCATCTCGCCGAGCCGGTTGCCGACGCAGCGGTGGATGCCGAAACCGAAGGAGAGGTGCTGGCGCGGGCGGGTGCGGTCGATGATGAAGGCATCCGGGTTCTCAATCGCGTCTTCATCGCGATTGCCCGAAACATACCACATCACCACCTTGTCGCCCTTTTTGATCTGCTTGCCGCCGATAACGGCATCTTCCAGCGCAGTGCGGCGCATGTGGCTGAGCGGCGTGTGGAAGCGGATCACCTCCGGCACCATGCTGTCGATCAGCCCATGGTTCGCCTTCAGCTTGGCGAATTCCTCGGGGTAGCGGTCCATGAACAGCACCGAGGCGCTCATCGAGTTGCGCGTGGTGTCATTGCCGCCGACGATCAGCAGCACGAGGTTGCCGAGGAACTCCTTGGGGGAGAGGTTCCGCGTGGCCTCGCCATGGGCGAGCATGGAGAGCAGATCGGTCTTGGGCGGCAGCTTGGCGCGCTCGTTGAACAGGCGGGTGAAGTATTCCAGGCACTTCATCAGCTCGGCTTCGCGCTTCTCGTCGCTGTCGATCGGCCCGCCGCCCTTGATGTCGGCGGTGGCGACGTCTGACCAATAGGTCAGCAGCTTGCGATCCTCGAAGGGGAAGTCGAACAGCGTGGCGAGCATCATCGTGGTGAGCTCGATCGAGACGCGCTCCACCCAGTTGAACGTCTCGTTGCGCGGCAGCCCGTCCAGCACCTTGGCGCAGCGGGCGCGGATGGTGGCTTCCATGTTGGCGAGGTTGCCTGGCGCCACGATCGGCTGCACCACCTTGCGCTGTTCGTCATGGCGCGGCGGGTCCATCGAGATGAAGGAGGGGCGGCGGAACTCGGCCGGGGCGTCACGAATGGTGATGCCGCCCAGCATGGCGTCCGACGAGAACACCTTGTGATTGACCTCGACGGCCATGATGTCCTTGTACTTGGTCACCGACCAGTACGGCCCGAAGCGGCTATCGGCGGTGTAGTGGACGGGGTCTTCCATCCGCAGCCGCTTGAAGTAGGGCTCCCACACGTCATCCTGGAAGAGCAGAGGATTGCCGACATCGAACTTCTCGAGCGGCATGGTGGCGGCGATGGTGTCGTGATCGAGGCGAGCCGGGGCATTCATGGACGTTTTTCTCCCGAAGGTTGAATGGAGATTGGACCCTCACGGGGCCGTTTTGCAAGCGGTGGCTTGACCTGACTTCCCCGCGGTTCGACAAGACGAGCCGCCGCGGATCAGGAGGAAGCCATGGAATTCAACATCGTCGCGCCCCGCTTCATGCTTGTTGGCGGCGGCACCGCCGGCCGCATCGGTGAAGTGCTGGCCAAGTTCGGCCTTTCGCGGCCCCTGGTGGTGACCGACCCTGTGATGGTCTCGACCGGCCTGGTGCGCCGAGTGATCGATCCGCTGGAGAAGGCCGGCATCACCGTCGGCGTGTTCAGCGACACCATCCCCGAGCCGACCGATACCGTGGTGGTGGCGGGCGTAAAGCATCTGCGCGCCGGCAGCTATGATTGCCTGATCGGCTTCGGCGGCGGCTCGCCGATCGATACCGCCAAGGCGATGGCGATCCTGGCGATGGGCGATGCCCCGATGTCCGCGTACAAAGTGCCCTTCGCCGCCGACCAGGGCGCCCTCCCGGTGATCGCGGTGCCCACCACCGCCGGCACCGGCAGCGAGGCGACCCGCTTCACCGTGATTACCGACGCCGTGCGCGACGAGAAGATGCTGATCGCCGGGCTCGGCGCCCTGCCACTGGCCGGCATCGTCGATTACGAACTGACCTTCTCGGTGCCCAAGCGCACCACGGCTGATACGGGCATCGATGCCTATAGCCATGCGCTCGAGGCCTGGGTCTCCAAGCGGGCGACGCCGTTCAGCGACGCGCTGGCGGTCTCGGCGATGGAGTTGATCGCGCCCAATCTGCTCGCCGCCTATCACGAGCCGCAGAACGCCAAAGCGCGCGAGGCGATGATGCTGGGGGCCATGCAGGCCGGCATCGCCTTTTCCAACGCCTCAGTGGCGCTGGTGCACGGCATGTCCCGCCCGATCGGCGCGCATTTCCACGTGCCGCACGGGCTCTCCAACGCCATGCTGCTCCCGGCGGTGACCCGCTTCTCAGTGCCGGCGGCGGTTGCGCGCTATGCCGAGGCGGCGCGGCGCAGCGGTTTCGCCACCGCCTCCGACAGCGACGAACGCGCGGCCGACAAGCTCGCCGACGGGCTGGCCGCCTGGAACGCGGCGCTGAGCGTGCCGACGCCGCGCGGCTTCGGCATCGAGCCTGCGGTGTGGCAGGCGAAGAAGGAGCTGATGGCCGAACAGGCGCTGGCTTCCGGCAGCCCCGCCAACAACCCGCGCGTGCCGGACAAGGGGGAGATCATGGCGCTGTATGACGTGGTGTGGGGCGCGAACGCGTAGAGAGGCGGTGGCATGACCCAGGATTGGCTGAACCTCGGCGG
>CAIYPH010000797.1 GCA_903928045.1 uncultured Rhodospirillales bacterium | reverse complement strand
GGCTTCCGCTTCATGTCGGTGGTGATCCTGCTGCCCTGGTTCCTGCCGCTGGTGGTCGCCGGCAATCTCTGGGCGCTGATGCTGGATAGCCGGCTCGGCGTGATCAACGCGGCCTTGCAGGGGCTCGGCGTGATCGGCGGCTTCAAGGCCTGGTTCGCCGACCCCAACTGGGCGCTTCCCGCCGCGATCGCGGTGGAAACCTGGCACGGCTTCCCCTTTTTCGGCCTGCTGCTGCTGGCCGGGCTGAAAGGCGTGCCGCAGGAGCTCTACGAGGCCGCCGCGGTGGATGGCGCGCGCTTCTGGCACCGCTTCATCCATATCCAGCTGCCCGGGCTGCGCGTCATCATCGTCGCCTCCGTGGTGCTGCGGGCGATCAGCCTGATGAACTCGCCCGAGTTGCTGCTCATCCTCACCGGCGGCGGGCCGGGCCGCTCCACCCAGGTGCTGTCCCTCTACGCGTTCCAGAAGGCCTATCGCGAGTTCAATTTCGGCTATGCCGGCGCGCTCAGTGTGGTGATGTTCGTCCTGCTGATGGCCTGCTCCTGGCTCTATGTGCGCTATTCCAACGCGCTGAAGGCGGATTGAGATGCGCCGCAGCCCGCTCGAACGCATCGCCGTCTATCTCGTCGCCCTTGGCTTCACGCTGTTCGCGGCCTTCCCGGTTTTGTGGGCGTTCAACATCTCGCTGCGCGCCGAGAAGGACATCATCACCAACCACTTCGCTTTGCCGAGCCCGGCGACGCTCGACAACTACATCGCGATCTGGACCCAGTCGAACCTGCCGGCGCTGATGTGGAACTCGGCGGTGACGACGTTTTTCACCGTGGTGATCTGCGTGATCGCCGGCACGATGGCCTCGTACAGCCTCTCGCGCATGCAGTTCCGCGGGCGGCAAAACCTGCTGCTGTTCTTCCTGATCCTGCGCATGTTCCCGGTGGTGCTGATGATCATCCCGCTGTTCGTGATCATGCGGAATGCCGGGCTGCTCGATAGCCGGATCGGCCTGGCACTCGCCTATACCGCCTTCCTGCTGCCGATCTTCATTTGGATGATGAAGGGCTTCTTCGACGCCATTCCGCTGGAGTTGGAGGAGGCCGCGCGGATCGACGGCTGCACCCGCTTCGGCGCCATGGTGCGCATCGTGCTGCCGCTGGTGCAGGGCGGGCTGTGGGCCTGCGCGGTGTTCATCGGCATCGCCGCCTGGAACGAGTATTTGTTCGCGCTCATGCTGACGACCTCCTCGGGCAGCCGCACCTGGCCGGTCGGCCTGCAATTGATGGTTGGTGAATTCCAGCTGCCCTGGGGCGCGCTGACCGCGGGCGGTATCCTCTCCATCCTGCCGGTGCTGGCCTTGTTCGCCATCGTGCAGCGCTCCATGGTGCGCGGATTGGCGCAAGGGGCGGTAAAGGGATGAGCATGCTGGGTATGAACATGCCGAAGCGGCATGAGGTGGTGAAGGTGGTGGCTGGTGCGGCCGAACTGGTGCTGGCACCCGGCTTCGGCGGCGGCGTGGTCTCCTGGACGCGCGACGGCGAGCCGATGTTTCGCCTGCCGCTGCCCAACGCCATGCAGGCCGACAGCCCGCGGGACCTCGCGAGCTACCCGCTTTTCCCCTATTCCAACCGCGTCGCCGGCCGCCGCTTCACCCATGCCGGGCAGAGCTACGACCTGCCGGACCTCATGAACGGCTGGGCCATCCACGGCGCCGGCTGGCGCCTGCCCTGGACGGCGCAGGAGGAGGGCGACGCCGTCACCCTCAGCCTCGACTATCCAGGTGGGGAGCTATGGCCCTTCGCCTTCCACGCGGAGCAGATTTTCCGGCTGAGCGAAGACGCGCTGGAGATCACCTGCGTGGTGGAAAACCGCCACGACGCCCCCGCCCCGCTCGCCTTCGGCCAGCACCCCTTCTTCCCCCGCAGCCCCGAGGCCACGCTGCAATTCGCCGCCACCGGCCTGCAACGCAACGGGCCGGACATGCTGCCGATCGACCACACGCTTGTCCCTCCCGAGCGCGACCATTCATCGGCGCGCCCCATCGGCCAACACTTCATCGACAATTGCTTCACCGGCTGGACCGGAACCGCCCGCATCACCTACCCCGACCGCGGCTACGCGCTCGACGTCACGGCGGACCCGATTTTCGCCAACCTCATCGTCTATATCCCCGACGGCAAGGACTTCTTCGCCATCGAGCCAGTGACCAACATCACCGACGGGTTGAACCGGATGGACGGCACGCCACCTCCGGGCGTGTTCGTGCTTCCCCCGGGCGGGCAGCGGCGCGGCACGATGCGGTTCGCCATCGCGCCCCTGTGACGGTGGCATTGGTCTCTGGTGGTGTTGGCATCTCGGAATAGGCAGTCGTGACCATACTCATTCGCGAGGCGACGGCTTCGGACAGCGACGCGATCGCCGATCTTTATGTCGCGTCACGCGCTGATGCGCTCGGGTACCTCCATCGCATTCGCACCGACGACGAAGATCGCGCCTGGATCAAATCGACCGTCCTACGCCGCGGCATCACCTGGATCGCATGCTTGCGCGACAGGATTGTCGGGTTCCTCGCGTTGGTCGACGACGATGTCGACCAACTCTATCTGCTGCCGGGGACGTATCGGCAGGGCATCGGCACCCTGCTGTTGGAGCGGGCCAAGCGTGCCAGCCCCGAGCATCTCTGCCTCTACACCTTCCAGCGCAACACACGTGCGCGCGCCTTCTACGAGGCCCATGGCTTCACACCGACCCGACTTGGGGACGGCAGCAAGAACGAGGAGCAGGAGCCGGACGTCTATTACGAGTGGCACGGAAGCCACGATGGCCTGAACAAGGGTCACCGTCGCGATCTCCCGGGAACCGTGAGGCTTCTCCCCTCCGGCTTCGAGATCCACCTCGCCGGCCGCCTGATCCTTCGCCACACCATCGAATCCCCCGCCTTCTTCGCCGGGCGTGGCGAGGGGCGGATGGACATGCATCACGGCAATTTCGACATCTCCGACCGCCTCAGCGAGCGGGCGCCGCTAGAGCACGTGGCCATCGAGGGCAGCCGGATCACCCTGCGCCGCCACGCCACCGACCGCCCCGCCCTCGTGTTCGACCTCACCGAGACAGCCCACGGCGTCGACCTCGTGCTGGTCGAGGCCGACCCGCACTGGAACCGCTTCTGGTTCCGCCTTCATGCCGAGCCCGACGAGCATGTCTGGGGCGGCGGGGAGCAGATGTCCTACTTCGACCTACGCGGGCGCAATTTCCCGATCTGGACCAGTGAACCCGGCGTCGGCCGCGACAAATCCACCTACATCACCTGGCAATCCGACGTCACCGGCAAGGCCGGCGGGGATTACTGGACCACCAACTACCCACAGCCGAGCTTCCTCACCTCGCGCCGCCTCGCCGTGCACCTGGAGAGCACCGCCTATAGCGTGCTGGATTTCCGCGACCCCGGCTTCCATGAAATCGAAGTCTGGGCCGCCCCCTCCCGCCTGGAATTCCTCGCCGCCGACAGTTTCATCGCTCTGGTCGGCCACGTCTCCACCCGCTTCGGCCGCCCGCCGGAATTGCCGGACTGGCTCTACAACGGCGCGGTGATCGGCCTCAAAGCCGGCGCCGAGAGCTTCACCCGCCTGGAAAAATATCTCGCGGCCGGCGCCGCCGTCTCCGCCCTGTGGTGCGAAGATTGGGCCGGTATCCGCCAAACCAGCTTCGGCCGCCGCCTGTTCTGGGACTGGCAGTGGAACCCCGCGCGCTACCCCGATCTCCCCGCCCGCATCGCGGACCTCCGCGATCGCGGCATCCGCTTCCTCGCCTATTGCAGCCCCTATCTCTGCGACGACGGCGCCCTGTTCCCCGAGGCCGAAGCGCTCGGCCTGTTCGCGCGCAATGCCGATGGCGAAACCTATCGCGTTCAGTTCGGCGAATTCCGGGCGGGCGTGATGGACTTCACCCTGCCGGAAGCCCGCACTTGGTGGATAGAGCGCATCCTGCGCGGCAACATGATGGGCATCGGCATCGCCGGCTGGATGGCCGATTTCGGCGAGTATCTCCCAATCGACGCCGTCCTCGCCAACGGCGATGCGGCCCTCATGCACAACGCCTGGCCAACCATCTGGGCCGAGGTCAACGCCGCCGCCATCGCCGGCGCCGAGGAGCCCAAGCTGTTCTGGATGCGCGCGGGCTTCACCGGCGTGCAGGGCCATTCGACCATGCTGTGGGCCGGCGACCAGTCCGTCGATTTCTCCCGCCATGACGGGCTGCAAACCGTAATCTGCGGCGCGCTCTCGGCGGGGCTGCTGGGCAACCCGTACCATCACAGTGACGTCGGCGGTTACACCTCGCTGTTCGGCAATATCCGCACCGCCGAGTTGATCAAGCGCTGGTCGGAAATGTCCGCCTTCACCGCGATGATGCGCACCCACGAGGGCAACCGGCCGGACGACAATCTCCAGGTCGATCAGGACCCCGAGGTGCTCACCCATTTCGCCCGCTTCACCCGCATCTGGCGAGCGCTGGCCCCCTATCTGCGCGCCCTCTCCACCGAAGCAGCCGCCACCGGCCTGCCGCTGCAACGCCCGCTCTTCCTCCACCACGAGGATGACTGGGCGACCTACGCCATCCTGGACCACTACCTCCTCGGCCGCGACCTTCTCGTCGCCCCGGTCCACACCGCCGGCGCCGCAGAATGGCGGGTCTACCTCCCCGCCGGCGCCATTTGGCACCATCTGTGGACCGGCACGCCGCATGTCGGCGGAAGCCACGTCACCGTCCCCGCCCCGATCGGCCAGCCGCCCGTCTTCTACCGCACCGGCTCGCCCTTCACCGCCCTGTTCCAATCGCTCCCGAGGATCTGACCATGCCCATCAACCCCGCCGACTCCCCTGTCCTCGGCACGCTTTATGGCTCGGACGCCGCGCGCGCGATTTTCGATGAACGCACCTGGTTCCAGAACATGCTGGACGTCGAGGCCGCGCTCGCCCGCGTGCAGGCGCGGCTTGGCATCATCCCCGCTGATGCCGCCGAAGCCATCACCGCCGCCGCGCGCTACGAAAACCTCGATACCGCGGAACTCGCCGCCTCCGTGCGCAATGTCGGCTATCCCGTGGTCGGCGTGGTGAAGGGCCTGTCGCGCGCCGCCGGCGCCGCCGGAGCCTGGACCCATTGGGGCGCCACCACCCAGGACATCATGGACAGCGCGACCGTGCTGCAGGTGAAAGCCGGCCTCGCCCTCATCGCCGCCGAACTCGATGCCGTCATCGCCGGCCTCGCGCGCAACGCGGCCGAACACCGCACCACGGTGATGGCCGGGCGCACCCATCTCCAGCACGCCCTGCCCGTCACCTTCGGCCTCAAATGCGCGACCTGGCTGATGCCGCTGCTCGCCCATCGCGAGCGCCTCGCCCAGCTCCGCCCCCGCGTCGAGGTAGTACAGTTCGGCGGCGCCGCCGGCACGCTCGCCTCGCTCGGCGACCAGGGCCTGCCGACCATGCTCGGCCTTGCCGAAGAACTCGGCCTCGCCGCCCCCGCCGCGCCCTGGCATGTCTGCCGCGACGGGCTCGCCGAGGCGGTGTCCTTCCTCGGCCTCGTCTGCGGCAGCCTGTCGAAAATCGCCACCGACATCATCCTGCTGTGCCAGAACGAGGTGGCCGAGGTGTTCGAGCCCTATGTCCCCGGGCGCGGCCAGTCCTCCACCATGCCGCAAAAGCGCAACCCGATCGCGTCCGAATACATCCTCGCCAGCAGCCGCGCGGTGCACCAGCTCGTCCCCCTCATGCAATCCGCCATGGCGCAGGACCACGAGCGCGCCACCGGCCCCTGGCAGGCCGAATACCTAGCCCTCCCCCAGGCCTTCGTGCTCACCCACGGCGCCCTCGCCCACGCCCGCACCATCGCCGAGGGCATGGCGGTGGATGCCGCACGGATGGCCCGCAACCTCGATCTCACCGGCGGTCTCATCGTCGCCGAAGCCGTCATGATGGGCCTTGCCCCGCATCTCGGCCGTGAACCCGCGCACCACGTCGTCAAGCACGCCTGCGACGTCGCCCTCGCCGAGACCATCCCCCTCGCCGATGCCCTCATGCGAGACCCCGAAATCACCTCACGACTCGACCGCGCCGCCATCGACGCGATGACCGACCCCGCGGCCTATCTCGGGGCGACGCAGGAATTCATTGATCGGGTGCTGGCGGGGATTTGAAGGAAGGGTGTTCTTTTTGTGAACAAAAAGAACCAAAAAAACTTTCTGTTCCATCCATACCGTTGGCGTACGCCCCGCGGATAGGCGGGAGCGGTGCCAACTAGGCGGATAAAAGTTTTTTGCTCCTTTTTTTCAAAAAAGGAGCGCTTCCTTCATTTCGCCGCTTGATTAAGATACGCCGTCGCCGCCCCGATGAAGCGGGCCTCGAAGTCCACCCGCACTGGCATGGCAATCGCTCCGGGGCGGAGGGAGGCGAACCAGGCGCGATTGAGGTGGAGCTTGTTGCGGTCCGCCTCGCTCATCTCCTTGAGGAACCCCGCCGTCTGCCGCCCCTCGAAATCGCAGCGAAACGCCGGGCCGCTGAAGGTCGAGCGGAAATCAGGGGCCAGCGTTTCCAACCCGGCCGGGCGGGCGCGCACTTCGAGCACGCGGCGGCCATCGAACAGCTTCGCATTGCCATCGCAGCTGCCGGTGCGGGCGAAGGCGCGCACGACGTAGGCCATGCCGCTGAGCGTGTCGATCGAGTCCCGCTCGACCCCCCGCGGCACCGTCTCGCGATCCTCCTCCACGGCGGGTTCAAGTTCGACCACCACCGGCTGCCGCGCCACGAAGTCCAGCACGGTGCGCCGGTTGCGGCCGCGCGCGGTGCCCCAACTAGCGAAGCGGGTGGGCAAAGGGCCGGTGTCAGTCCAGCTTCCGTGCACGAAGCTCTGGATGGTCGAGGGGAAGAAGGTGCCGAGCACACCGACAGTGCTGTATGCGAGATCGATGCGATAACCCTGGTCGGCGATATCGGCCGTCGCATCGATCGTCAGGATGTTGAAACCGGCGGCATAGACCGCGTAGCGCAACCGCTCACTGGCCTTGCTGGCCGCCGGGTGGAGCAGCAAAAGTGCCAGCAGGAAGAAGCGCATGCGGTCCGTCATAGTTGTGCCTTGACAGGGGTAACCCCGCGGACCTATCACGCCCCCCTCGGGATGGGTGCGTAGCTCAGCGGGAGAGCATCGCCTTCACACGGCGGGGGTCACAGGTTCAATCCCTGTCGCACCCACCATCCCGACCACCTTCCGCGAACGGGCAACAGTTCCGGCACCATCTGCATCCGTCGGCATGTTGTCAAATAGATTGGCACCGTGCTTTGCAGGCGGCGGGGAGCTTGAAATTCGTGCTGTGCGCGAGAAGCCCTTACGAGGGGCTGTCAGATTCCAGCCCCTTTTTGCGCACCCCCCAACCGATCCGCCTGCGATGGACAGACGGCACAGCGATCGCGCCAGGGAACCATGAAGGCGCGGCCGCATGAACGGCTGTTGCTCTAAAACTGCCCAATGAACCGTTCTGGCAGCCGCCAGACTGCCGCAGGCGTGAAAGCCCCTGCCCGGTTCACTTGCCAGGTGAAATCGCCGATCGGGTCACTCAGCAAATCAAATTCGACGTCGTCGCGGACCTGTAGGAGGTCCAGCGCCTGCCGGGCGGCAATTCGGCGCTCATCGTCCAACATCGTCCCGCCGCTCGGCAGGTCGAGCCAGCGGAGATCAAAGAGGTAGAGATGGTCAAACACGCCAGCCACCTCCGGCGCCGCACCATCGGCGTCCCGGATCAGCACCGGCTTGCACAAGTCCGGCGCCGGGCAAACGAACGGACGCTGGGTGGTGACCGGCCGTGACGGATCGAACGCCGGCGCCTGATCCGGCCGGTCAATCAAATGCAGCCCGATCGCCCTCACCACAGCGGGCAGCGGCCGACGGCAATACTCGACCAGGTCGGCCGCAACTGTAGCGCGACAATGAGCGTGAGCGGTGCGCGTCAACTATCTTGAGCGCCTATGGCCGCCGATCCATTGGCTGATTTCGGCTGACCGTCAAGGCAAAACCGGCGGCGTGCCTATCGATGCCAGAGCGCGGATCAGTCCCGG
>CAIYPH010000796.1 GCA_903928045.1 uncultured Rhodospirillales bacterium | reverse complement strand
GTCTGACTCGGAGTTGCCTGGGGAGGTGCCGCAGCCAGCGGATAAAAGTTTTGTACTTCTTTTTTTTCCAAAAAAGAAGCGCTTGCTTCCTCAACTCCTACGAAGAACGGCATGCAGGAAACCTTCGACTTCGTGATCGTCGGCGCCGGTTCGGCCGGCTCGGTGCTGGCCAACCGGCTGAGCGCGGATGGGCGGAGCCGCGTGCTGCTGCTGGAGGCCGGGGGCTCGGACCGCTCGATTTTCATCCGTATGCCCAGCGCCTTGTCCATTCCGATGAACATGAAGCGCTACAACTGGTTCTACGCGGCGGAGGCCGAGCCGGCGCTGGGCGGGCGGCGGCTGCATACGCCGCGTGGGCGGGTGCTGGGGGGGTCATCGTCGATCAACGGGCTGGTGTATATCCGCGGCAATCCGCGGGATTTCGAGGGCTGGCAGGAGTCCGGCGCCAAGGGATGGGGCTGGGCGGATGTGCTGCCGTATTTCCGCAAGGCGGAAAGCCGCGCCGAGGGCGGCGACGCATATCGCGGGGCGGAGGGGCCGCTGTCGACGGCGTATGGGACGTTGCGCAATCCGCTGTATCACGCGTGGATCGAGGCGGGGCGCCAGGCCGGGTATGGGGTGACGGAGGACGTGAATGGGTTCCGCCAGGAGGGGTTCGGGCGGATGGACATGACGGTACGTGGGGGTGAGCGCTGTTCTGCGGCGGTGGCCTATTTGCAGCCGGCCAAGGGGCGGAAGAATTTGGAAATCCGCACGGGTGCGGTGGCGACCGGGATCGACTTCGAGTCGCGCCGGGCGCGGGTGCTGCGGTATTCGCACAACGGAGCGGAGCGGACGGCGCTGGCGGCGCGGGAGATTATCCTGGCGGGCGGGCCGATCAATACGCCGCAATTGCTGAAACTCTCGGGCGTCGGCCCGGCGGCGGAGTTGCAGCGCTTCGGCATCCCCATCGTGGCCAATCGGCCGGGGGTGGGGGAGAATTTGCAGGATCACCTGGAGTTCTATTTCCAGGTGGAGTGCACGCAGCCGATTACCTTGTTCTCGGCGATGAACCCGCTGGCCAAGCTCGGCATCGGGTTGCGCTGGCTGTTGCGGCGGGATGGGCTGGGAGCGACCAACCATTTCGAGTCCTGCGGTTTTATCCGCAGCCGGGCGGGGGTGCCCTGGCCGGATATCCAGTACCATTTCCTGCCGCTGGCGATCGCCTATGACGGCTCGGCGCTGGCGGATCGGCACGGGTTCCAGGCCCATGTCGGGCCGATGCGATCGAAGAGCCGTGGGCATGTGCGGTTGGCCTCGGCCGATCCGCTGATGAAGCCGGTGATCCGCTTCAACTATATGAGCCACGAGGACGACTGGACGGAGATGCGGGCCTGCGTGCGGCTGACGCGGGAGATTTTCGCGCAGGCGGCGTTCGACCCCTATCGCGGGCGGGAGCTCCAGCCGGGTGCGGACGTGGTGAGCGACGCGGAGATCGACGATTTCATCCGCCGCAAGGTGGAGAGCGCTTATCACCCCTGCGGCACCAGCCGCATGGGGGCGGCCAATGATGCCCAGGCGGTGGTGGACCCGGATTGCCGGGTGATCGGGGTGGATGCGCTGAGGGTGGTGGACAGCTCCATCATGCCGAACGTCACCACCGGCAACCTCAACGCCCCCACCATCATGCTGGCCGAGAAGGCCGCCGATCACATTCTGGGGCGGCCGAGGCTGGCGCCCTCCAACGCGCCGTTCCACACTGCGGCGAATTGGGAAACAGCCCAACGATGAACGCACACGGAGTGAGACGATGAGGACCCATGCCCGCGCGGTGGTGATCGGCGGCGGCGCCGTCGGCGTCAGCACGCTTTATCATCTGGCGAAGAAGGGCTGGACGGACAGCGTGCTGATCGAGCGCAAGGAGCTCACCTCGGGCTCCACCTGGCACGCCGCCGGGCTGCTGCCGCTGTTCAACCTCAGCTACTCCGTGGGGCAGATCCATAAATACTCGGTGGCGCTCTACAAGCGGCTGGAGGCCGAGACCGGGCAGAATGTCGGGCTGCGCCAGGTCAGCAATATCCGCCTCGCCCGCACGCAGGACCGGATGGACGAGTACCGCTTCTACGCCGGGGTGGCCAAGACCATCGGGGTGGACGTGCGGTTCCTCACGCCCGACGAGGTGAAGGCGATCTGGCCGCTGTGCAATACGGAGGGGCTGATCGGCGCCATCCAGCACCCGGAGGACGGCTATATCCAGCCGGCCGACCTCACCCAGGCGCTGGCGCGCGGGGCGCGGGCGATGGGGGCGGAGATCAACCGTTACACCACGGTGACCGGCATTGTGCGGCTGCCCTCCGGAGAGTGGCGGGTGGATACCGACAAGGGCGCCATCACCTGCGAGCACGTGGTTTCGGCCACCGGCAGTTTCGCGCGGCGGACCGGGGCGATGGTGGGGCTCGAAATCCCGGTCATCCCCGTGGAGCACCAGTATATCGTCACCGAGCCGCATCCGCTGATCCAGGAGCGCAAGCGGCTGGGGCTGCCGGAGATGGGGGTGCTGCGGGAGAGCGATTCCTCCTGGTACATGCGCGAGGAGAATGGCGGGCTGCTGCTGGGGCCCTACGAGGTGGGCGCCCCGGCCTGCTACGTCGACGGGCCCTCGGCGGCGAGCGAATACGAGCTGTTCCAGGAGGATCTGGAGCGGCTGGCACCCCATATCGAAACCGCGATCGCCCGCGTGCCGGCCTTCGGTGAGGTGGGGGTGAAGCAGGTCTATAACGGTGCCATCGCCTATACGCCGGATGGATCTCCGATCGTCGGGCCGGCACCGGGGCTGCGCAATTTCTGGCTCAATGAGGGGCATAGTTTCGGCATCACCGCGGCGGGCGGAGCGGGCTGGCAGCTCGCGGAATGGATCGTCGAGGGGGAGCCCTCGGTGGACATGATGGGGGTCGATCCGCGCCGCTTCGGACCCTATGCGACGCGGGGCTACCTGAAGGCCAAGGCCGAGGAGGCCTATGCCAAGGTGTTCACCGTGCACTACCCGGACGAGGAGCGTGCCGCGACGCGGCCGCTCAAAACCTCGCCGTGCTATGGGCGGATGAAGGACCTCGGCGCGGTGTTCGGCACCGTCTACGGCTGGGAGCGGCCGGGCTGGTTCGCGCCGGCGGGCTATGCGCTCGATGCGGCGGCACTGGGCAAGGCCGATGTGCTGCTGAACGAGAACCATGCGCCGGCTATTGATGGGCGCATCGTCGAGAAATGGAGTTTTCGGCGTTCCAACTATTTTGAGCATGTCGGCCGCGAGTGCCGGCATGTGCATGAGAAGGTCGGGCTGCTCGATATGTCCGCCTTCGCGAAGTTCGAGATTTCCGGCCCCGGGGCGGCGGCCTGGCTTGATCGCTTGGTCTCCGGCCGCCTGCCGCAGAAGGTGGGCCGCATCGGGTTGTGCTACCACCTCACCCCGCAGGGGGGGGTGCGCACGGAATTCACCGTCTACCGCGAGGCGGTGGACCGGTTCTACATCGTCTCGGCCGGGGCGCTCGAGACACATGACCAGGACTACTTCCTGCACGCTTTGCCCGGCGATGGCAGCGTGCAGTTGCAGCTTGTGACGGAGCAGTACGGCGTGCTGGTGGTCGCCGGGCCGGATGCCCGAAAACTGCTGTCCCGTGCGACGGATGCCGATCTCTCCAATGCCGCCTTCCCCTGGCTCTCCGGCCAGACCATCAGCATCGGCGCGGCAACCGCCAAGGCGCTGCGGGTGAATTATGTCGGTGAGCTCGGCTGGGAGCTGCATCACCCGATCGCCCAGCAGTGCGCGATTTTCGATGCGCTGATGGAAGCTGGCGCCGATCTCGATCTCAAGCCGTTCGGCATCAAGGCGATGGATAGTTTGCGGCTGGAGAAATCCTACAAGCTGGTGGGGCGTGAGCTGTCGATCGAATACGCGGCGCTGGAATCTGGCCTCTCCCGCTTCGTCGCGCTCGACAAGGGCGATTTTATTGGCCGCGGCGGGCTGATCGCCTGGCGGGATCGTGGTTTCGCCAATGCCTATGTCACGCTCGAGGTGCACGGTGTGACGGATACCGACGCCCGCGGCTCGGAGCCGATCTACGCCAATGGCGAGCTGATCGGCCGCGCGACCTCCGGGGGCTATGGCTGGCGGCTCGGCAAATCGCTCGCGCTGGCCTTCGTGCGGCCGGATCTTGCGGCGCCGGGCACGGCGCTGGAGATCGAGATTCTCGGCGTGCGCCACGCTGCCACGATCATCCCCGAATCCCCCTTCGACCCCGCCAATGCCCGCCTGCGGGCGTGAGAGGAACCGCCATGAACTGGGACGTTTTCATCACCTGTGCCGTCACCGGCGCCGGCGCCACCGCCGACAAGTCGGAGCACGTGCCGGTCACCCCGGCGCAGATCGCGGCCTCCTCCATCGAGGCGGCCAAGGCCGGGGCGGCGGTGGTGCATATCCATGTCCGCAACCCCGAAACCGGCGGGCCGGCGCGCAATCCGGCGCTGTATCGCGAGGTGGTGGAACGCATCCGCGAGAGCGATACCGACGTGGTGATCAACCTCACCGCCGGCATGGGCGGCGATCTGGTGCTGGGGGGCGTGGAGAACCCGCTGCCGCTGCATCCCACGCAGACCGACATGGTCGGCGCCACCGAGCGGGTCGAGCACGTCACCCAGCTGCTGCCGGAGATCTGCACGCTGGATTGCGGCTCGATGAATTTCGCCGAGGGCGACTACGTGATGACCAATACGCCGGGCATGCTGCGCGCCATGGCGCGGCGGGTGCAGGCGCTGGGCGTGCGGCCGGAGATCGAAGTGTTCGATGCCGGGCATCTCGTGCTGGCCAAGCAGTTGATCGCCGAAGGGCTGATCGATGACCCCGTGATGATCCAGCTCTGCATGGGCATCCCCTACGGCGCGCCGGATGATCCGCTCACTTTGATGTCCCTGGTGCATAACTTGCCGCCGGGATGCGTGTTCTCGGCGTTTTCGATCGGCCGCCACCAGCTGCCCTATGTCGCCATGGCGGCGCTGGCGGGCGGCAATGTGCGGGTGGGGCTGGAGGACAATCTCAACCTCTCCCGCGGCGTGAAGGCCACCAATGGCGGGCTGGTGGAGCGGGCGGCGAGCATCCTCAACGGCATGAATGTGCGGGTGATGGGGCCGGCCGAAGTGCGCAAGAAGCTCAAGCTGCGAGGTGCCCAATGAACTGCCTAATGAACTGCGCCATCATCGGCGGCGGCGTCATCGGCGCTGGCTGGGCCGCCCGGCTGATCCTCAACGGGCATGACGTGGTGGCCTATGACCCGGCGCCCCAGGCCGAGCGGGCGATGCGCGAAGTGCTTGCCAACGCGGAGCGCGCCTATGGCCGCCTCACCCTCGCCCCCACCGGCAACCGCGGCACTTTGCGCTTCGCCACCACCATTGCCGAGGCGGTGCGGGACGCCGATTTCATCCAGGAATCCGCCCCCGAGCGCATCGACCTCAAGCAGCGCATCATCGCCGAGATCGATACCCACGCGAAGCCGGATGCGCTGGTGTGCTCCTCCACCTCCGGTCTGCTGCCGAGTGAAATCCAGGCCGGCATGAAATACCCTGGCCGCTTCACCGTCGGCCACCCGTTCAACCCCGTCTACCTGCTCCCCCTGGTGGAACTCTGCGGCGGCGCAAAGACTACGCCCGAGACCATCGAGCGCGCCCGCGCCTTCTACGCCTCGATCGGCATGAAGCCGCTCCATGTCCGCAAGGAGATCGACGGCTTCATCGCCGACCGCCTGATGGAGGCCCTGTGGCGCGAGGCGCTGTGGCTGGTGAACGACGGAGTGGCCACCACCGCCGAAATCGACGACGCCATCCGCTACGGCGCAGGTCTGCGCTGGTCCTTCATGGGCACCTTCCTGGTCTACCGTCTCGCCGGCGGCGAGGCCGGCATGCGCCACTTCATGGCCCAGTTCGGGCCGGCCCTCCAGCTGCCTTGGACCAAGCTGATGGACGTCCCGGAGCTCACCGAGGCGCTGATCGACGAAGTCACCGCCCAATCCGACGCCCAAGCCGGCAACCTCAGCCACCGCGATCTCGAGCGCAAACGCGACGACTGCCTGGTCGCCGTCATGCAGGCGCTGAAGACGCAGGATTTCGGCGCCGGCACTGTTCTCGCCGCCTATGAGGCGCAGCTCTACGCCACCGGCCACGCCAAGGCCTCCCTGCCCGAGGACCTCGCCCAACCTCTCCGCCTCCATCACGGCACCGTCGGGCCGGACTGGGTGGACTACAACCACCACATGACCGAGAGCCGCTACCTCCAGGTCTGCACCCACGCCACCGACGCGCTGCTGAAACTGGTGGGCTGCGACCTCGCCTACGTCGCCACCGGCTTCAGCTACTTCACCGCCGAGACCCACATCGTCCATCGCGCGGAGATCAAGGGCGGCGCCCCCTACTATACCACCACGCAGGTGCTCGGCGCCGACGACAAGCGCGTCCACCTCTTCCACGAAATCCGCCACGGCCAGACCG
>CAIYPH010000795.1 GCA_903928045.1 uncultured Rhodospirillales bacterium | reverse complement strand
GGCCATCAGCGGGCCGGCGAAATGGCGGCGGATGATCGCCAGCGATTCCGCTATGGTCTCGGTGCCCGAATGCATGATGCCGGCGACGTCGATCCCTTCCGCAGGGATCAGCTTGGCCACCCGCTCCAGCGGCGTGTCCGCCACATTGTCGAAGGACAGCACCGCGCCATCCGCCCCGCGCCGCGCGCTGGCGCCATACCAGATCGGCAGCCCGGCCGCCTTGGCGGCGGCGACCGCGAGCGGGATGTGGCGGGGGCGATACATCATCTCGAGGATGATCAACTCGCAACCGGCCTCCTTGAGTTGCCGGGCGAGGAGGTTCAACGACTCGGCAACGCGCTCGTCCTCGGGGATTTCCCGCCGGTCCGGCATCGCCTTGCCCGCCGCGCGCGGCATCATGTGCGACAGCGAGCCTGCGACGACGCCAGCGGGATTCTCCGCGTCCCGCGCCGCTCGGGCGGCGGCGACGGCGCGCTGCACGATCTCCTCCGCCTTGTCCGCCAGCCCCGAGGCGCCGAGCATCAGGGTGGAGGCGGCGAAGGTGTTGGCGGTGACGATCGACGAACCCGCCCGCAGGTAGTCCGAATGGATATCGACCAGCAGCCGGTCATTGCCCAGGGTCGCCGGGCCACACCAGGCACCGGGGTCCATCGGGGCGCCGCGCGCCTGCAATTCCGTGCCGGTCGGCCCATCGAGCAGTACCAGCCCGCCCGCCCGCAGGCGCGCCAGCAAAGCGGGGTAGGGTGACATGCTAGCGGCTCAGCTCCTTGGTCATGTCATCGAGCCCGGAGAGGGTGAGGGGGAACATCCGGCCCTCCATGAGATGGCGGAGCATCGAGAGGGAGGAGACGTGATCCCAATTGCGCTGCGGCTGCGGGTTGATCCAGGCGCTGCGGCGGTAATGCTCGGTCAGCCGCTTCATCCAGACCTGGCCGGCCTCGTCGTTGAAATGCTCCACGCTGCCGCCGGGATGCGTCACCTCATAGGGGCTCATGGTGGCGTCACCCACGAAGATGAGCTTGTAGTCCGGCCCGTATTTGCGCATCACCTCGAAGGTCGAGGTTTCGCTCTCCTTGCGGCGGCGATTGGTTTTCCACAGCCGCTCATAGGGGCAGTTGTGGAAATAGTAGTGCTCGAGATGCTTGAACTCGCCGCGCACCGCGGAGAACAGCTCCTCGCAGATGCGCACATGGTCATCCATCGAGCCGCCGATATCGAGCAGCAGCAGGATCTTCACGGTGTTGTGCCGCTCCGGCACCATCTTGAGGTCGAGATGCCCGGCGTTGTTGGCGGTGGAGCGGATGGTGTCGGGGATGTCGAGCTCGGTGGCGGCCCCCTGGCGGGCGAAGCGGCGCAGGCGGCGCAGTGCCAGCTTCATGTTGCGGGTGCCGATCTCAATATTATCGTCGAGATCTTTGAACTCCCGCTTATCCCACACCTTCACCGCCCGGCGATGGCGGCTTTCGGGCTGGCCGATGCGCACGCCTTCGGGGTTGTAGCCATTGGCGCCGAAGGGCGAGGTGCCGGCGGTGCCGATCCATTTGGAGCCGCCCTGGTGGCGCCCCTTCTGCTCGGCGAGGCGCTCGCGCAGCGTCTCCATCAGCTTCTCCCAGCCGCCGAGGGATTGGATCTGCTCCATCTCCTCCTTGGTG
>CAIYPH010000794.1 GCA_903928045.1 uncultured Rhodospirillales bacterium | reverse complement strand
GCCACCATGTACATCAGCGAGGCCCCGCCATAGAGCACCAGCCCGATGATGGAGTGGACGTGGAACAGCTGTGCCACGAAATCCGCCGCCCCCGCGCCCGACTTCAGCAGCATCTGCCCGAAAATCGCGGTCACGATAGCCGCGCCCAGCAGGCCCCAGTAAAGCGTCATGCGGCGTCCGATTCGAATTGGGTTTGCGCACTGCGGGCGATCAGCCGCACCGTGCCCTGCGGCTTGCCATTGGCGGAGAGAAAGGTGCGACCGATATACTCGCCCATCACCCCCAGGATCATCGACTGCACGCCCGAGACCAGCAGCACCACCGTCATCGTCGAGGCCCAGCCCGACGGCGTGCCCGAGCCGAAAAGCGCCCCGATCGTCCCCAGCACCGCCATTCCGGCCCCCGCCATCATCGCCAGCCGCAGCGGCGCCAGCGAGAACGAGGTCGCGAGGTTCAGCCACAGCCGCACCAGCCGCCTCAGCGTGTAGTTGGAGCGCCCCTCCGCCCGCGGCAAATGCCGCACCTCGATGCTGTCGATCTTCTGGGTGATCTGCATCACCAGCCCGTCGATATACGGGTAAGGCCCGCGATACCGCGTCACATTGCGCACCACGGCGGCCGACATGCAGCGGAACGAGGAGAGATACAGCCCCTTCGGCTTGTCGAGCAGCCAATCCGCCACCTGGTTGGCGAACCGGCTGCCGAGGTTGCGCCACATCGCGTGCTTCTTCTCGGCATAGCGGGTGTAGACGACATCCCATCCACCGAGCCGCGCATGGTCGTACAGCCGGGTAACCTCCTCCGGCGGGTTCTGCAAATCATCGTCCATGGTGATCACATAGCGCCCGCGCACATGGCGCAGCCCGGTCATGACCGCGTTGTGCTCGCCGTAATTGCGCATGTGTTCGATGTAGACCACCCGAATCGCCGCCGTGCGCACGATCTCACGGCACACCTCGGCTGAATTGTCGGGGCTGCCGTCATTCACCAGCACCACCTCCATCCCCCCATCCGGCCGCAGCGCCGAGAGCGCACTCACCAGCGCCCCCACGGTCGCGGCGCCGCGATACACGGGGACGACGATCGAAAGCCCGAGCGTGGGCGCGGGTGTGGCAGCGGCGAGCGACATATCGGCATCCTCAGTCATGGTGCGTCCGGCCTGATCCCCGTCACCAGCAACGAGCCGCCGAACGGCAGCGCGGGGAGATGGCGTTCAAGCGCGGTGATGCCATGCAATGTGGCGTCGAGCCATGGCGAAAACGCGGTCACGTCGGACGCAGCCTCGCCATGATTGGCCAACACCTTGCGTTGCAGCAGCATCAGGGGGAACAGCAGGCTGTTCCAATACCGCGTCCGCACCGCCACGAACCCCGCCGCCCCCAGCACCCCCCGCGCACCCGCCGCCGTGAAGCGCCGCGCATTATGCACCCGCCGATCATGCGCCGAGAGCAGCCACTGATAGGCCGGCAAATTCAGCACCACCCGCCCCCCCGGCCGCAGCACGCGCCAGACCTCCGCCAGCGCCACCCCCGGCTCCACCGCCGCATGGCACAACACATCCGCACTCACCACCGCGGCGAAACTGCCCTCGGCGTAGGGCATCGCATTCACGCTGCCCCGCACGATCCGCGCGCCGGATTTCGCGGCCGCCAGCGGCGCCGCCAGGGCCGAAAACTCCAGCCCATGCCGCTCCGCCCCGGCCAGAAGCGCCAGCAGCCCGCCCGTGCCGCAGCCGGCATCCAGGATCGGCCCGTCAGTGCCCTCCAGCAGCGCCACCAGCCGCGCATGCAGCGCGCGATACCACCACATCCGCCCCTCTGCGGCGTCCATCAGCGCGTATTCGGCGGCCTCCATGGACCCGCCAGTCGCCCCTCAGCCCCGCGCCAACGTCGTGTCCCGCACCCCCTGCGCCACCTGCTTGATCCGGTCATTCGCCTCCCGCCGCCGCGCGATCTCCTCCGCCGACAGCGCCGCGAGGTTGAGGTAATGCACGTGCCATTCCGGCGAGACGTTCCATTTCAACGGGTTCTGCACCGTCGTCCGCGGCCCCGGCGCCGTCTCCAGCACCTTCAACGCCAGCTCCAGCGTGGCATTCTGCGACGCCACGTCATACGGCCGCCCCGCCGCATTCCCCAGCGGGAAGTCGCTGAACAAAAACCGCGGCACCCCGCATTGCTCCACGATATCCTTCGCCGCCCCCATCACCACAGTCGGAACCCCATTCGCCTCCAAATGCCGCGCCATCAGGCTCATCGACTGGTGGCACACCGGGCAATTCGCCACCAGAATTGCCGCATCCGCCCCATCCGCCCGCACCCGCGCCAACACCTCCGGCGCGTCGACCTCCATCGTGTGCCGCTGGCTGCGATTGGTCGGCACCCCATGGAACCGCGCCGTCAACCCGCCAATCCGCCCCGCCGCCACCGCCCGCCGCAGCGCCGGCAGCGGAAACCAGCAATTGCTGTCATCGCTCAGATGCAGCCGATCCACCCCGACATGCGACACCCGCAAATCGTGATCGACAGCCGTATCCCCCGAATAAACATCATAAAACTTCGCCGCCGCGTTATACGCCGAGCGCGAATCCTGCGCCCCCTTGTCCGGCTGATACCGCGCCGCCGTCGTCAGCAGCGCCACCCGGCTCTCCGCCAGCGGCTTGGCCAACGTCGTGAACGGCACCTCAGCGAACTGCGCATAGCGATACGGATTGCCATACCCCAGCGCCAGGTACCACGCCCTCGTCCGGTCGATATAGCGGATCGGCATGTCATATTCCGGCGCGAAACCGAAATCATCCTTCATCGGGCTGTCCATCGTCGCTGCCTCGCGGTGAAACTGCCGAACTGTACCCCCAGGCGCCCGGAGGCCACAAGAAAGGAAGCAAGCGCTTCTTTTTTGAAAAAAAGAAGCAAAAAACTTTTATCCGTTTGCCAAGGCGCCTCCCCCGGCGCCCCCACTCCAAACGAACAGAAAGTTTTTTTGGTTCTTTTTGTTCACAAAAAGAACACCTTCCGTCCCCAAACACATGCCCGCCATTCCCAAAAAGCACCCGCCCCACCACGCCCCGGTCACAATCCCCCATGCATGATCCCCACCGCGACCGCATGCTGGAACCAAGATGTCCGCCACCATAGCCCTCCCCGCCCGCCGCCTGCTGCGCGAATCCGGCGCCGACACCATCCGCGGCATCG
>CAIYPH010000793.1 GCA_903928045.1 uncultured Rhodospirillales bacterium | reverse complement strand
CGCCAACGGCATGGATGGATCAGAAAGTTTTTTTGGTTCTTTTTGTTCACAAAAAGAACACCTTACCTGCCCAATGACAGCAACCCCCTTCGTTGCAACGCCGCCGCGCCAGTGTCACCGCGCGCAGTGGCGCGCGGGGCAGCCGGTGTCACGGTCGTCGGTCAGCTCTGCCCGGGCGGTCTCCGGGCCCGGGCGATGGCGCCGATTTTCGCCGCGATCTGCTCGGGCGGCAGGATGAAATCGACGTAGCCGCTGGCGATCGCCGTGCCCGGCATGTCCGGATGCGCGGCGGTCTCGGGCAACTGGGCGATGGTGATACCACCGACGTCGCGGATGCCACCGAGCGCGTCCGCCCCGTCGCCATCATAGCCTGACACGATGACCGCGATCAGCTGGCCATGCCAGTGCGCGGTCAGTGAGCGGAGAAACACGGTGATGACGTCGGACCAGCCGCGCGGTTTTGAGGTGGGGCGCAGCTCGAAGGTGCCGTCGCGCACATGGAGATCGTGATTGGTCGGGATGATGTAGACGTGGTTGGGCTCGACGAGCAGGCCCTGGGTAATCAACGCCACCGGCATTTTGGTGTAGGCCGGCAGGATCTCGTGCAACTGGGTGGCGACGCTGCGCAGGTGGTTAACGATGACGATGGCGGCGCCGGTATCGGTCGGTAAGTTCCTGAGGAGGCGGATATACGCGGCCAACCCTCCGGCTGACCCCCCCACGCAGACGATCGGGAAATCGCTGTCTCGGCCGTGTGGCCGGTGCTGGCTGGAACGTTCATGCTGGCCCACCTCGAAGACTCCCCGCCCCGACAGAGGCGCGCAACGCTACGCTTCGGCAGATCTCTCAGTCAGCTTCGGAATTCACGCAGGGCTGCGCGTCTCGGGCCGGGCTGGTACCGGCTGTTCACGGATCCAGCGCTTCCAACCGCTCCTCCAACGCCCGCTCGGCGGCCGAGCCGGGGGCCAGTTCACCGTTCGCCGGCGCGGGCACCGCGGCATCGGCACTCCGCAACGCGGCCGGGCGTTGCTCGATCGAAAGGGCGGCGAGTGCCTTCGCGGCGGCGGCGCGGTCTTCGCTCGCGCCATCGGCGGTCACCTTCGCCGCGAGGTCCTTCATCACGATATCATAGGCCTGCTCGATCGGCGGCATGGCGAGGGTTTCCTTGGCGTCAAGGACGGCCTGCAACCCGGTTGGCTCGCCCCCGATCATGCCCTCGGAGGCAGCGACCGAGAGTTGGCGCGCGTCCTGTTCGAGCGCGTCAAGGACGTCGCTCTTTTGCCGCTTCGAAAGCATGGGGTCGATCACCACCTCCCGTGGCGATTCAAACGCCGCGTGCGGTTTCGCGAGCTTTTCCTGCTTCGTCGTCCGATCGTCCATGCCCGTATTATCCTCTGAAAAGATGCCGTGAACGCGCGGGAATGACCCGGTGCCGCGGGCCGGTCAGTGCCCGAACAATGGCCGCCGCCCCGGCATCGGATGGGCCTCCGGGAGCGGCGCTTCGTCTGGCTCGGGCTCTTCGGTGTCTCCGGGAGCGTCAGCCGCCCCGGGCAACGGCAGCGGCTCGTCCTGAATCTCGGTCGGTTTGCTCTCAGGCATGGAGCCTCCGGTTGCTCATCGGCGTCTTCCCCAAGGGGAGGGAGGCTCCCGGAAGCCGCCCGGCGACGCCCCTTGGGGCGGGCCGGGCGGCGGTGCGGTCAGGAGTTGCTGACGTACTTGTATTCCGGCGCGGCCTTGAGGTCGGCCGCCGTGGTCTCCATCGTGGCGTGCCACTTCTTGTCGCTGGCGGTGTATCCGATCTTGATCGCCGCGGGGCGGATGGCAACGTAGTGATCGCCCATGCCGAGGAAGCCACCGACGCCGACGATATAGGCCTTCACGCCGTGCGCCCCGAAAGCGATGTCCTTGATGGTGCCGATCTTCTGGTTGTTGGCGCTGTAGATATCGAGGCCCACCAGCTTGGAACTGAGGTCCTCGTTGACGGGAATGTCGGCGAACATCCCGCTCGGCGCCGGCTTGGCATCGGGCGACTGCGCGTCGGCGGTGGTAAAGATCATCATGGAACCATGCTCCATGATCACGCTTACCTGGTCGCCGGCCTTGTCCTTGGCCTGAATGAAGAAGGACTCGGGGATCACCTTTACGTCGGTGAAACCGGACGCCGTGAGTTTGTTGGTGATTTGCTGGGTCATATTGACGTTGTCGGCGGTGGCGGCTTTTGCCGGCTGGGCCAGGGCAGGCGGTGCCACGGTGGCGGTGGTTGCGTCGGTCGCCTTCGCCGGCGCTGCCACCGCGGCCGGCGCTGCGGCGGCACCCGGAACGGGTGTCACGGGCGTCTGCGCGAAGGCCAGTGTGGAGACGCCCATGGTCAGGGCGGCAAGTACGATGGTCGAGCGAGCCATTTTGAAATTCCAGTATTGTTCCGCGGATCCGGGGGGCCCGCTGGCGCCGGTGATAACGGACGCCACAGGCCATCATCAGGCCCGGATTCTACTCACGCCACCACGCGCCCTGGTGTCGCGCGCGGACCAGCCGTCTGGCCTGGGGCACTGGAACCCCGGCGCGCGGTTGTGCGGCCAGATCGATCAGTGAGGCCGGACAGGCGGCGGATCGGCGCGTGTCAACGCCGTTCCGCCGCCATGGTCCAGCGCGGTATGGCCCTTACAGGCTCGCCAGCGCCTCGTTCAGCGTCGCGCTCGGGCGCATGGCGGCCGAGGTCTTGGCGTTGTCGGGCTGGTAGTAGCCGCCGAGATCCTGCGGCTTGCCCTGGGCGGCGATGAGTTCGCCTTCGATTTTCGCCTCGTTGGCCGAGAGCTTGTCGGCCAGCGGCTTGAAGCGCACTGCCAGGGGGGAGCTGTTGTCGCGCGCCGCGAGCGCCTGGGCCCAGTAGAGCGCCAGGAAGAAATGGCTGCCGCGGTTGTCGATCTCGCCGACGCGGCGGGCGGGGGAGCGGTTGTATTCGAGGATCTTGCCGTTCGCCTCGTCCAGCGTCTCGGCCAGCACCTTCACTTCCGCATTCCCTGAGACCTGGGCGAGGTGCTCGAGCGAGGCGCCGAGGGCGAGGAATTCGCCGAGCGAATCCCAGCGCAGGTAGCTCTCTTCCTGGAACTGCTCGACATGCTTCGGCGCCGAGCCGCCGGCGCCGGTCTCGAACAGCCCGCCGCCGGCCAGCAGCGGAACGATGGAGAGCATCTTGGCCGACGTGCCGAGTTCCATGATGGGGAACAGGTCGGTCAGGTAGTCGCGCAGCACGTTGCCGGTGACGGAGATCGTGTCGAGCCCCTGGCGGATGCGGTCGAGCGAGAACTGGGTGGCTTCGACGGGCGCCATGATGCGGATGTCGAGGCCGGAGGTGTCCTGGTCCTTGAGGTATGCCTGCACCTTGATGATCAGCTGCGCGTCATGCCCGCGCTTCGCATCGAGCCAGAACACCGCCGGGGTGTTGCTGATGCGGGCGCGGCGGACGGCGAGCTTCACCCAATCCTGGATCGCCGCGTCCTTCACCTGGCACATGCGGAAGATGTCGCCGGTCTCGACGGGGCGGGAGAGCAGGACGGTGCCGTCCTCGGCGACGACCTGGACAATGCCGTCGGCCGCTACTTCGAAGGTCTTGTCGTGCGAGCCGTATTCCTCGGCCTGCTGCGCCATCAGCCCGACGTTTGGCACCGAGCCCATGGTCTTGGGATCAAAGGCGCCATGGGCCTTGCAGTCCTCGATCACCACCTGGAACAGCTCCGCGTAGCAGCGATCGGGGATCACCGCCTTGGTGTCGTGCAGCTTGCCGTCGGGGCCCCACATCTTGCCGGACTCGCGGATCATCGCCGGCATAGAGGCGTCGACGATCACGTCGCTCGGCACGTGCAGGTTGGTGATGCCGCGGTCGGAGTTGACCATGGCGAGCGCGGGGCGGGCGGCGTATTCGGCGGCGATATCGGCCTTGATCGCGGCCTTCTCGGCCTCGGGAAGGGTCTCGATCTTGGCCAGGAAGTCACCGAAGCCGTTGTTGAGGTTCACGCCCAGGCGCTGCATCGTCGCTGCGTGCTTGGTGAAGACGTCGGCGAAGAAGACGGAGACGCAGTGGCCGAACAGGATGGGGTCCGAGACCTTCATCATGGTGGCCTTGAGGTGCAGCGAGAACAGCACGCCCTGGCGCTTGGCATCCTCGATCTGCGCGGCGAGGAAGCTGCGCAGCGCCTTGCGGCTCATCACCGCGGCGTCGATGATTTCGCCGGCGATCAGCGCGGTCTTGGCCTTCAGCACCGTGACGGCGCCATCCTTCGCCACCAGCTCGATGCGGGCGGTGGTGGGGGCGGTGATGGTGGTGGAGACTTCGGAGCCATAGAAGTCACCGGCGGGCATGAAGGCGACGTGGGACTTCGAGTCCTTGCTCCAGGCGCCCATCTTGTGCGGGTTGTTGCGGGCATATTGCTTCACCGCGCCGGCGGCCCGGCGATCGGAATTGCCCTCGCGCAGCACCGGGTTCACCGCGCTGCCGAGCACCTTGCCGTAGCGGGCACGGATTTCCTTTTCGGCGTCGGTGGCGGGGCTGTCGGGGAAATCGGGCACGTTGTAGCCGTGGCCCTGCAACTCCTTGATCGCCGCCTTCAACTGCGGGACGGAGGCGGAGATGTTGGGCAGCTTGATGATGTTGGCTTCCGGGCGCAGCGCGAGCTTGCCGAGTTCAGCCAGTTCGTCGGGCACGCGCTGGGCGGGTGTCAGTCTATCGGGGAAATTGGCGAGGATGCGCCCGGTCAGCGAAATGTCCTTCAGGGTCAGCTTCACGCCGGCGGTGCCGACGAAGGACTGCACGATCGGGAGCAGGGAGTAGGTGGCGAGCGCGGGGGCTTCGTCGACCTTGGTCCAGACGATTTCGAGTTCTGACATGCTTGCACCTTTGCGCGCCGGGGGCCCGAGGGCCACGTTGGACAATCCAGGAATAACGGCCGCCTTCTCGCACCAGGGTGCGACAAGAGCAAGTGGGAGGGCTGCCTGCAGATGCCGAAGCTGAAGCTGTGATGGTGTTGGTAGCGGCGGACGGATTTGAACCGCCGACCAAGGGATTATGATTCCCCTGCTCTACCGCTGAGCTACGCCGCCATCCATCATGCCGCGCCGGTAGGTGCGCGGGAGGCGGGTAGATAGCCGCCCCGTCCGGCGGCGTCAATTGCATGTGGCACATGGCGGCGTGGCGGGGCGGCCGGGCTTGGTGGGGCCATGGGCGTACGGCTGGACGGAGCACGCCGGGCGGGACAAGGTGGCGCAAAGCCCGGGCCGGATCGCCGCCGGGCGGATGGAGGGTTTCGATGGATCGTGCTTTCGCGCATGTGCGCATTCTTGACTTCACCCGCGTGCTGGCCGGCCCCTTCGCCTCGTTCCAGCTGGCGTTGCAGGGCGCCGAGGTGATCAAGGTGGAGCAGCCAGGCGGCGAGGATACCCGCAACATCTCCCGCTCGCGCGAGTGGTCGGAGCGCAAGATGGCGCCGATCTGGATGTCAGTGAACGGCGGCAAGCGCTCCATCACGCTCGACCTGCAGAAGCCCGAGGCGATCGCGGTGGTGATGAAGCTCGCTGCCGAGGCCGACGTGGTGGTGGAGAATTTCCGGCCGGGGGTGATGGAGCGGCTCGGCATCGGCTGGAAGCAGCTTTCGGCGATCAACCCGCGGCTGATCTACTGCGCCATGTCCGGCTTCGGGCAGGATGGGCCGGAGCGCGGTACCCCCTCTTATGACGGCATGATCCAGGCGATGAGCGGCCTGATGTCGATGACCGGCACTGAGGAGACCGGGCCTTTGCGCGCGGGTTTCGCGGCGGCCGACATGATCACCGGCATCAACGGCGCCTATGCGATGGCCACCGCCCTGTTTCAACGCACGCATACCGGCCGCGGCCAGTTCGTCGATCTGGCGATGCTCGATTCGATGATGGGGCTGCTGGCCCAGCAGGTCGCGGAATACACCACCATCGGCGAGGTCGCGGGGCGGGTCGGCAATCTCTCCCCCTCGCGCAAACCGACGGCCGATCTGTTCAAGGGGCGCGACGGGTTCATCCTGCTCGCGGTGTTGACGGAGAAGCAGTACCGCATCCTGTTCACCACCCTCGGCCGGGAGGACGTGTTCGACGACCCCCGCTTCACCGACTGGTTCGCCCGCATGCAGAACGCGGCGGCGATGAAGGCGGTGATCGAGGAGGCCTTGCAGACCGACAGCGCGGTGGCGTGGGAGGCCAAGCTGAAGGCCGCCGATATTCCCTGCGCCCGGGTGTGGGGGGTCGACGAGATCCTCACCCATCCCCAGCTCGCCCATCGCGACATCGTGCAGACCGTGCAGAGCGAGTTCGGCCCGCTGCGCCTCACCGGCCCGGCCTTCAAGCTGCGCGAGGGCGGCAGCGGCGGGCTTGATCTGCCGCCGCCGCGGGTGGGCGAGCACACCGAGGAGGTGCTGCGCCAGGCCGGGTTCGGCCCGGAGGAGATCCTGGCACTGCGGGCATCCGGCGCGCTCGGATGAGGTTGGAGCGCTTCACCGAGGGCGATTTCGATGGCGCGCATGGGCTGACCCAGGCGCTGCGCTGGCCGCATCGCCGAGAAGACTGGGAGACCATGCTCACCCTCGGCCACGGCTTCGTTGCCCGCGACGAGGCGGGTCTGGCCGGCACCGCGCTGTGGTTCCCCTGCGGCGAGGGACACGCGACGCTCGGCATGGTCATTGTCGCCGGGGACCGCCAGGGCAGGGGGATCGGCAAGGCGCTGATGGCCGCCGTGCTGGAGGAGATCGGGGACCGTGCGATCCTCCTCAACGCCACCACGGAGGGCGCGCCGCTCTACCGCGCGCTCGGTTTCATCGGGGATGGCGAGGTGGTGCAGTACCAAGGTGCCTTCATCCCCATCGCGGCCACCGCGCCCGGGTTGCGGGACGCAACGCCGGCGGATTGGCCGTCAATCGCCGCGCTCGATGCGGCGGCCTTCGGGGCGCGGCGCGCAGCGATGGACGCCGTGCTGGCGGCGGGCCGTGCGGTGGTGATCGCGCGGGACGGCGGGATCGCCGGCTTCGCGGTGTGTCGCCCGTTTGGCCGCGGCGTGGTGATCGGCCCGATCGTGGCGGAGACCGAGGCGGATGCGGTCGCGATGGTCGGCGCACTCGGCGAGCCCGGCGCCTTCGTGCGGATTGACGTGGTGGGCGAGGCAACGACGCTGGTTGATTATCTCGCAAGGGCCGGCCTGTCT
>CAIYPH010000792.1 GCA_903928045.1 uncultured Rhodospirillales bacterium | reverse complement strand
GGTTTTGCGCGGACGTTCCTTCTGATCCGCATACTCGGAGCCGATGTAGGGCTCGGCCGCCGAGGTGAACAGCTTGGTGAACTCGGTCCAGATCGCCGTCTTGTGGAACGGCGAGCGCGGGTTCAGAACCAGCTTCAGGAACTGGCCGAATTCGTCGAGTTGGAACAGGCGCGAAGGATGGACCTGCAGGGCGGAGAGAAGGCCTGTCGAGGAGGCCAAATCTTCGCCACCCAAGTAACGATCAAGTCCAGCAGCGAAAAGCAGGCGCTTCACGCAGCGGCGGGCGTGATCCTTGCCGCCACCGCTGTCGGCGATCCCGATGGCGTAGAGATTGCTGCGCAGGTCGGTGGGCGTGCGATAACGGCGCCCGGCGACGGCGCCGATCAGGCACAGCGCCGCGCCAAGGGCCAGGAACGGCTGTGGGCTCACGGCGGTGCTGGTGGCGTAGTCGATGAAGAGCCGAAGCGCCCCATCCACATCGAGCAGGTCGGGCGGCACGCGATACGGTGTCGGGGCTGGCGGTGTTGCGCTTTGCAGCGCCGCGAGCTTGGCCAGCAAGCCGGAGGCGGGGTGCGGCTGCGTGGCCTGTTTTGCCGCGCCGGCATTCAGGATTACCTCGGTGGGCGGCACCCAGCCGCGGTCGACGGCCAGGCCGTAGAGGGTGCCGGCGCCGATGCTGTGCGGCCGCAGCCGCGACCAGCGGCGCTCCGGCGTGTTGGGCTTGCCGGACGCGCCAGACTTGGTCGACTGCCGTGACCAGGCGCACCAGAGGTCCTTGCCCTCGTCGCCAAGCGCCGCCTTGATGGCATTGCCGATGGTGATCCAGGAAGTGCCGTCGAGGTCTTCGTTGGGGATGAATTCGAGGGCCGCGGCGATCGCATCATAGGTGCCGCGGGGATCGGACGGGCCCTTCCACTGCGCTCCGTGGGCCATCTCTCCGATCAGCGATTGCGGCTTCAACTCCGCCGGGATCATGGCGTGGGCGCGATCGAGCCAATCCATCGCCTGCGCCTCGGTGATCATCGGCAGGCGGTCGAGGGTCACGTCGATGAGGTTGTCCTCGGGCCAGGCATAGGGTTGCCCGGTGCCAGGATGAATGGCGTGGGCGACGAATTGCTGACCACGGGCGAGCACCTCGAGCGGATGGCGCTTGCGGCCGGCAAATGGCCCCTCGCTGCGGTAGACCAGGAGCCGTTTGGGCGATTGGCCGATGCGGATACAGGGCGTCGGTCCGAGCATCTCCTGCGCCAGGTCCGCCACTTTGATGGCCAATTCAGCGTCCAGTAGGTCGATGTCGATCCCGACGACGGCGCCGCAGGCGACGCCCACGCCGCAGTCAGGCCAGGTCTGCCAGACCTCGACCTCGGTCTCGGTCGTGGCCCGATCGCAGTGACGCGCCCAGTCCGCGTAGGGGCGCCACTCCCCCTGGGTGAACCGGCCCGGGACCTTGGTGCCGGGCATGATCGGAAGCACCGGATAGCCGTTGTCGATCAGGCGTGCGCCGTGCACGGCCATTGCGGTGGGCACCATCAGAACGGTACCCCCGTCACCTTGCGCGCCGCCTCGTTGGCGCCGCGTTGTTGGTCGATCAAGGCGTCGACGTAGCTGCCGCAGATCGCCGCGATGAACGCCGTCCACTCCGGCTTGGACCAGGCGGCCATGTCGGTGCGGCCGAGGCTGTCGATGTAGTCGCCAGCGCGATCGCCGGCCTGGCGCATGGCGGCCAGTTCGATCGGGTTGGGATCAATCATGCGTCGCCCCTTCCAGAGTTCGAGGCAGACCGGGGAGCAGGTCGGCACCGTCCAGTGGAGCCGAATGCCGCGATAGCGGTGGAACCAGTCCCAGTGGCGGGCGAGGCGAGGACACGTGCGGCATCGCATCAGGTCGCTCCGCATTCTCAGTTGCTGCCTTCAATTGTTTCTTTCGCGCGTAACGCTCGCGTGCCTTGGCCCTCATCCGCTCCAGATTCTGGGCGCGATACTGCCGATCTGCTTCTCGCGCAGCCTCGCGATCCCGCTCGCGTCGCTCCTGCGACCGCAGCCGCGCCGCGGCACGCTCACGGTCGCCCACGGCTTCGTAACGTAATACGTATTTGGCAATGACCTTCTCTGGGTTACGCTCCTTCCAACGCTTCATATGCTGCTCCCGCTGCAGTCGGGCCTTCTCAGGATTTGCAGCGCGGCGCTCCCGTTGAGCGGCCAGGATCTGTTCCCGGTTCGCGTCGCGATATCGCTGCTGTGCTTCCCGGTTCCTTTGCTTTTTGTCCGCCACTTTCTCTGCGTCCGTCATTGGTTGCGGAGGTGCAGGCATCGCCTCTGCGGGCTTTCTCCAAGGTGCAGGCATCATGAGAACCTCATGTTGACGATCTCCGTGTATTGGCCGGACGGGCGGGTCTGAATGGCAACCGGCTGCCGAAGTGCGTCCTGGTGCTCCAGCGCCTCGTGGACCGTGGCAGGTGCAGGCAGATGCGGTGCGCGGCGTCGCCACCACGCCACAGCTTTCTCTCGCGGAAACCCTGTGTGCTCCAGGCAAACCCATTCACTGTGCCGCGCGATGCCGCTCTCGTAGGTGACGCGCAGCGAGGTCGGCTTGCCTGGCTTCTCGTGGACTGCGTAGCTGACGCCTTCGACTTTGAACCAGGTGGTTTGGATTTGCGTTGACAGCAGCGCATTGGTCGCAGCGTTCGGTGCCACCTTCACCTCGGGCGGTGGGAAGGCGTAGTCGCATTTAACGCAATGACGCACGCTGGCGTGGTTGATGGTCTGGCACTCCGGGCAGACCTTGATCGGAGCCGCGCCGGGTTCCTCGCCATTTTCTTTTTTCCGTCCATCGACTGTGTCGATCGGGCCGTGGCGCGCGGTATTGCCGGCGAAGTCGAGCACCAGGCAGTCCTCCTTGCCCTCGGCGAGCCGGGTGCCGCGGCCGACCATCTGAACATAGAGGCCGACGCTCTTGGTCGGCCGCAGCAGGGCGATGAGGTCGGTGCCGGGCGCATCGAACCCGGTGGTGAGCACGTTGGCGTTGGTGACGCAGCGCAGGCGCCCCGCCTTAAAGGCGGCCAGGATGCGGTCGCGCTCGGGCGCCGGCGTGTCGCTAGTGACGGTCTCGCAGGAGATGCCGTGGCCGCGGACGGCATCGCGGACGTGGTGAGCATGGGCGACGCCGGAACAGAACACCAACCAGGAGCCACGGCCCGCACCGTGCTCGACAATCTCCGCGACGGCGGCGGCGGTCACCTCGTCGCGATCGACCGCCGCCTCGAGGTCCTTGGCGATGAACTCACCGCCGCGGGTGCCGACGCCGCCGACATCGAGTTGGGTCTCGGTTTGCTTGGGCACGACGGGGCAGAGATAGCCCTGCTGCATCATCTCCAGCACCGGCACGTCGTAGGCGATGTCGGTGAACAACCGGTCCTTGCCCTCGTGCAGCAGCCCGCTGTCGAGCCGATAGGGCGTGGCGGTGAAGCCGACCACTTTGAGCAGGCCGGCGTTGACCTCGTTCAACTCCTTGATGAAGGCCCGATACATACCGCTATCGCTGCGCCCGAGCAGGTGGGCCTCGTCGATCAGCACGAGGTCGCAGCGCTGGACCCGCATGGCGTGGCGATGGATGGACTGGATGCCGGCGAACAGGATCTGGGCGCCGATGTCGCGGCGGGAGAGACCGGCCGAGTAGATGCCGGCAGGCGCCTCGGGCCAGGCCCGCAGCAGGGCCATGAAGTTCTGCTGAATCAATTCCTTGACGTGCGTGAGGACGAGGATGCGGGTGTCGGCGTAGGCGGTGATGGCCTCGCGGATGAACCCGGCAATGCATAGGCTCTTGCCCGTGCCGGTCGGCAGGACAACCAGCGGATTGCCAGTATTGCCCGCGAAATAGTTGTAGAGCGCGTCGATGGCGGCGCGCTGGTAGGGGCGCAGGGTGATGGTCATGCCGCCACCCCATCGCGCCAAGTGCTGCCATCGGGCAGACGATAGCTGACCCAGTCCTCGCCGGCGTCGACCTGTTCGCCCGGCACCAGGTCGGGGAGGTAGAGATGCGCCGCGCAACCGGCGATCTGGTCGCGGCGCGCCAGCGGCACCTGATGGCGGGCGCAATGCCAGGCGCCATCGGCGACCGGCGTGGCGTGCAGGCAGGACCGGCAATGGCGGTCGATCGCCGCGTCGCCATGACAGACAGCATGGTGATCGCAGAACCGGCATTCCCACCAGGCGGGATCCTCGCTGATGCGGGTCGGCGGGCGGAGCGCCGCGACGATGCGCTGCGCACGCGCCAGGATGCGCATGCCGGCCTCGGCATCGTGGTGGAGGCGCTCCTGGTAGAGCGCGTCGTTGTCTTTGCAGACCGCGAGATAGAAGCCGCGCTCGATCCCGGCGAGGTGCATGTAGGCCTGCATCTGCGCCCAGTGCAGCGGCTTGGATTTCGCGACGCCCTCGGC
>CAIYPH010000791.1 GCA_903928045.1 uncultured Rhodospirillales bacterium | reverse complement strand
TTCAGTGATCGCAAGCGTGCGCGGGTCGATGCGCCCCACCTTGTTGGTGCCGAATTGCACGAACCAGGGAACACCCTTCGAATCGACCTGTATGCCGTAGGGGCGCGAGGCTGCTGTCGGGGGCTGAACCAGACGGATCTCTCCCGTCTTCGGATCGAGCCGGCCGACACGATTGCCGACCTGCGACGTAAACCAGAGGATGCCCTGCTGATCAAAGACCAGCGAGTGCGGATCGCGGACCGCCGGGTCTGGCAGTGGATACTCGGTGACCTCGCCGGTGCGCGGATCGAGCCGGCCGATCAGACCGAGAAAGTTGCCGGTAAACCAGATGTTGCCCGCCCGATCCTCGACCAGCCCGTGCGGTGCCGTCTGCGGCGACTTCATCCGGAACTCGCGTGACTGGCCGGTGGCCGGATCGACTCGCCCCATCGTATTGTTGAGTTGCCCGGTGTACCAGAGGGCGCCATCACGCGTTGCGAGCGGATCGTGCGGCCGCGATCCGGGGGTGACGGCAGGCCAGAGACGGATGTCCGCCTTGACCGGCCCATCGACCAGAACGGCAGGCGGACGCGGGCGCTCGGGAAATGAAGCGATGAGGTAGTCACGAACCGTGTTCACCTGATCGGGCGGAATCGGCGCCCCGAAATTGAGCATCATCCGCATGACCGTATGCCAGCCCTCGGGCGTATAGCCGGCGCCGAGTCGCTCGATCGCGTGGCACCCGCCACACAGTTCGCCAACGATCATCTTGCCCGGCCCCTCGGGCAAGACGAAGGACTGAGCGCGCGCCATGCCGGGCGTGGCCATTGCAAGCGCAAGGCCCGCCATCACGATGGCACTGGCGACACGCGAGCGCGCGCCGCGGGTCACGGATGCATCGAGCACTGTGGGGATGACCCCAGGGCCGGCAACATTCATGGGAAGGCGGTTTTCTTGCATGGGTCAGTCCTCGGACAGGTTTTCCTTCAACGTACGACCGGTGTACTCGCGCCTGAATCGACCGCGTCGCTGCAATTCGGGAATGAGCAGATCGACCACATTGATCAGGTCATGAGGCGTGGCATGGGGATGGGAAATCATGAAGCCACCGCGCGAACCACCCGCTTCGAAATGCTCCTCGAGGTAATCAGCCAGTTGCGTCGGCGTACCGGCGATGGTGCGGTCGTAGCCGGTTGCCACCTTCAGACCCTCGGCAAAGAAGTCGCGTCGGCTCACTGTGTCACCAGGCCCCACTTCATCGGCAAATCGCGAGACAAGACTCACCGGTGAGGCCTGGGTCGCCTTGATCTGCGCGGCCAGTTCGTGCGGCGAGAAGCGCTCGGGCAGCGTCGAGAAGTCCCAGCCGATGTTGTGGGAGAGATAGGCACCCACGGCTTCCTCGGGAATCATCTGGAGCAGACGCTCGCGCCCGGCGATGGCCTCGGCTTCGGTCTCACACACGATGAGTGCCGCATTGAACAGAATGCCGACCTTTGCCGGATCGCGCCCTTCAGCGACGAGCGCTTCATCAAGCGCCGCCCGATGGCGGCGCTTCTGGTCGAGCGCGAGTCCGGAGGCGAACACATGATCGGCAAAGTGCGCCGACGCGCGAATCCCTCGCGGCGAACCGCCGGCCTGTACCAGCACCGGATGCCCCTGCGGCGAGGGCACCGTATTGAGCGGGCCCCGCACCTTGAAGAAGGGACCCTCGTGCTCGATCGGACGCACCTTCGCCGGGTCGGCAACCACGCCCGATTCGCGATCCCAGATGAAGGCATCCGGTGCCACGCTGTCCCAGAGTGCCTTGCACACGTCGACGAACTCCTCCATGCGGTCATAGCGCGCCCCATGCTCCATCAGTTCGTCAAAGCCGTAATTGGCCGCATC
>CAIYPH010000790.1 GCA_903928045.1 uncultured Rhodospirillales bacterium | reverse complement strand
GACGCAGAGGATGATGACGAGGAGGATGGCGCTGACGTCGGAATAGTAGAAGCGGCGGATGGAGATCAGGAGATCCTCGCCGATCCCGCCGGCGCCGACGAAGCCGAGGACGGAGGCGCCGCGGACGTTGATCTCGAAGCGGAGCAGGGCGTAGCTGGTGAAGTTGGCGAGCACCTGGGGCACCACGCCGAAGCGGATTTGGGCAAACCAGGAGCCGCCGGCGGCGGCGATGCCTTCGACGGGTTTGAGGTCGATATTGTCGACGACTTCGGCGAAGAGTTTGCCGAGGGCGCCGGCGGTGTGGATGGCGAGCGCCATGACGCCGGGGAGCGGGCCGAGGCCGAAGGCGACGACGAAGATGAGGGCGAACACCAGGTCCGGCACGGTGCGGCAGAATTCGAGCAGGCGGCGGGCGGTGGCGCGCAGGATGGCGGAGCGGGTGAGGTTGGCGGTGCAGAGGAAGCAGGCGCAGAAGGCGACGAGGGCGCCGCTCAGCGTGCCGATATAGGCCATCAGCATGGTCTCGCCGATGAGGCGGAGCCATTTGCGCAGGCCCCAGAACCACTCGGCTGGGTCGGTCCAGACATAGGCGCCGCTGTCGAGATGGGTGAGGCGGGCGAAGTAGTCGGTGAAATTGCCGATCTTGGCCCAGAACTTGTCAGGGTCGATCTCGGCGCCGAGGGCGGCGAGGGCGAGGGCGAAGAGGGTCAGCGCAAGACCCAGCGCCATCTGGCGGCGCTTGGCGGCGACGGCGGCCTGGTAGGCGTTGGCCAGCGGCGCGAGTTGCGCCGCTGGCAGGACGGAGATGGTGTGGATCACGCGGCGCTCGTCAGGCGGCGGCCTTCTTCTTCAGGGCGTCGACGAACTGGATGAGCTTGATGGTGTCGTCGTAGGCGGCGTTGTCGGTCTCCTGCCAGGGCAGGTTCTTGCCGTCGGAGAGTTTGTCGAACGCCGCCTTGTCCTTCTTCGCCGCATCGAGGAAGGCGGACTTGATGGCGGCCTTGAGGTCGGCGGGCAGCTCGGCGAGGACGGCGGTGGGGGAGTTGATGATGAGGTCGGTCTTCAGGATGATCCGGAAGTCGTCCTTCTTCATCAGCGAGCCGTCGGCGTTTTTCAGCATGTTCTTGGAGAGCATGCGGGTGAGGTTGCTGTCGTCATCGGCGTTCCACCAGTTGCAGGCGACGTCGACGGTGCCCTGGGCGAGGGCGAGCACGGCGTTCTCGTGGCTACCGGTGGTCTGCACCTTGCCGAAGAACTTGGCGGCTTCGATGCCCTTCTTGTCGAGGGCGAAGAGCGGCATGTTGTAGCCCGAGGTCGAGTTCGGGTCGACGACGCCGAGGTTTTTGCCCTTGAGGTCCTCGATGGTTTTGTACGGGCTGTTGGCCTTCACGTAGAACACCGAATAATAGCCCTTGGTGCCGTCGGAGTTGACGTCGATCACCATGGCGTCGGTCTTGACGCCGATGAGGCGGGCGCGGGCGAACGAGGCCGGACCGTAGCCGCCGATGTGGATGTTGCCGGAGCGCTGGCCCTCGATCACCGCGGCGTAGTCGTTGGCGATGCGCAGGGTGATCTTGGTGCCGAGTTCGCGGCTGAGATAGGCGATGAAGGGGCCCATGCGCTCGGTGACGCCGGAGGCGTTCTCGGAGGGGACGAGGGCGTAGACGAGTTCGGGGTATTTCGCCTTCCAGGACTGGGCGAGGGCCGGCGCGGCGGTGGTGGCGGCGGCGATGCCGGCGAGCAAAGTGCGGCGGTTCATCATCATGGTGAGACCTCTTGGTTCATGCGGCTCGGTGTGGCGGCGGATTAGGCCGCCACGGCTGATGGCACCGGGTTGAGCAGACCGGGACCGAGATCGGCATCGAGGACCTCGTGGGCCTCCATGCCGTAGAGTTCGCGCGCGACATCCTCGGTGAGGGCGGCGGGCACGTCGTCGAACACCACGCGGCCCTGGGCCATGCCGACCAGGCGATCGCAGTAGGTGCGGGCGAGGTCGAGCGAATGGAGGTTGCACAGCACGGTGATGCCGAAATGCTTGTTGATGCGGAGCAGGGCATCCATGACGATTTTGGCGTTGCGTGGATCGAGCGAGGCGACGGGTTCGTCGGCGAGGATGATGTCGGGCTCCTGCACCAAGGCACGGCAGATGGCGACGCGCTGTTGCTGGCCGCCGGAGAGGTCTTCGGCGCGCTGGGCGGCGAGGTTGGCGATGTCGAGCTGGTCGAGCGCGGAGAGGGCGATGGCGCGGTCCTCGCGGCTCCACAGGCGGGGGAAGGCGCGCCAGGCGGAGGTGTGGGCGAGGCGGCCCATCAGCACGTTGTTCAACACGTCGAGCCGGCCGACGAGGTTGAATTGCTGAAAGATCATGGCGCAGCGGCGGCGCCAGTCGCGCAAGGCGGGGCCGGTGAGGGCGGTGACGTCGGCGGTGTCGTAGGTGATGCGGCCGGTGGTGGGCTCGCCGAGGCGGTTGATCATGCGCAGCAGGGTGGATTTGCCGGCGCCGGAGCGGCCGATGACGCCGATGAACTGTCCGCGTTCGATGGACAGGGATACGCCGTCCACGGCACGGGTGGTGCCATAGACTTTACTTACGCCCTCGATGGTCAGCATGGCTCCCACTTTCCGCGGCCTTGGTGGGGCCGGTTATGTCAGAGGGCGGGGCGCGCGTTGGTGAAGGTTTGATGAAGGCGTGTTGAGGCTAATTAGTTCGATAACGGAACAATAAGGGCGTCGTTCAGGTTCCGCGAGTCAGTCCCTCGGTAATCGTCGGGGGAGGAGTTTCATCGGTTTCCCCTCGGAGTTGGGGTACCAGAGAATGGCTTCGCGCTGTTTGCGGGTGAGGCGTTTCGGCTTGGGCGCGCGGGGTTTGCGCGGGCGGCGGGGGAGGGGGGTGATGGTGGGGATGTCGAGCGCGAGCATGCGGCAGAGCGGGCGCAGCAGGCGTTGGGCCTGGGGGCTGCCGGCGATGAGGGCGGCGGTTTCCGGCTGGTTGAGGGTGTAGGCGAGGCCGATGGCGTATTGGCGGCCGAACTCGCCGATCTCATGGCGCAGCCAGCCCTTGCGGGTGGGCAGGCGGAGGCGGGGCGTTTTGCGCGCGGACTCCGGGCGGTGGGATTTCTCGCGGGGTTTGCGGGGGCAATGGGCGATGCCGGCGCGGAGGCGGGCCATGAGGCGCTCGAAGCGGCGGCGGGTGCGCTGGATGTAGAGGATGATGACCGGCTCGGGGACGGGGGGCCTGGGGTGGATGATGAAGGCCCGCGCGATCGCCTCGAGCAGCCCGCCGATGACGCGCGCGAAGCGGACGACCGCCTCGGGGGTGCATTCGGGGAACTGGGGGATGTTGGCGGGATGGAGCATGGACAAATGTATAACGGGGAAGTTAGTTTAAAGCAAGAAAAAAATGCATGCGCGTGAATTTTTCTGACAACCTGGTGGGCGAGGTGGCGACGCGGCGTGGCGGGGAATGTTGCCGTCGTGATCCGCGGCATGCACGATGCGGGACGCAACGCTGTCGCTTGACTGACAGGGTTCGAATCACGAAGGGCTGACCCGTATGACCGACCCCGTCCTTGCCACGCGGACCCAGGGATATTGCGGCTTGTGCATCGCGCGCTGCGGAACGGTGGCGACGGTGGAGGACGGGCGGTTCATCCGGCTTGACCCCGACCCGACGCATTCAACGGGCCAGGCGATTTGTGCCAAAGGCCGGGCGGCGCCGGAGCTGGTGTATTCGCCGCAGCGGCTGACCCATCCGCTGCGGCGTACGCGGCCGAAGGGCGACCCCGATCCCGGATGGGAGCGGATCAGCTGGGAGGAGGCGCTCGGGACGATTGCGACCGAGATGCGTGGCATTGCCGAGCGGCATGGGCCGGACGCGATGGGATTTACCTGGGCCTCGCCCTCGACGACGCCGATGGGAGAGGCGGCCGGATTTATTCGGCGCCTGATGAATGCATTCGGCACGCCGAACGGCGGCACCAGCCTCGATGTCTGCGGCTGGGGGCGCTATTACGCGAGCAGCTTCACCTACGGGATCGGCAGCCTGGCGACCAGCGCGGGCGGCGGGATGCCGGACATCGCCAAGAGCGGCTGCCTGGTGTTGTGGGGCTATAACCCCAGCATTTCGCGGCTGACGCATGCGACGGCGACGGCGGAGGCGCTGCAGCGCGGGATGAAGCTGATCGTGGTCGATCCGCGCCAGGCGGGGCTGGCCAACAAGGCCGATGTCTGGCTACGGGTGCGGCCGGGCAGCGATGGCGCGCTGGCGCTTGGGCTCGCCCATCTCATGATCGCGCGGGGCTGGTATGACCGCGATTTCGTGCGGGACTGGAGCAATGGGCCGCTGCTGGTGCGCGCCGATACCGGGCGGTTGCTGAGCGGGGAGGATGGAACCGGGTGTTTCGCCTGGGATACGCGGCTTGGGCGCGCCGTTCCGTTCGATCCCGCGACCGGCCGCTACGAGGGGGAGACGGCGGATCTGGCGCTGGAGGGCGGGTTCCGGGTTGCCACCGGGGAGGGCGAGGTTCTGTGCCACCCCTCCTTTGGGCTCTACGCCGAACTTTGTGCCCGCTACACGCCAGACGTGGTGGCGGCGACGTGCTGGGTGGGCGAGGCAGAACTGGAGGCGGCGGCGCGGCTGCTGTGGGAGGCGCGGCCGGTCTCCTACTACGCGTGGAGCGGGCATGAGCAGCACGCCAATGCGACGCAGACGGCGCGGGCGATTTCGCTGCTCTATGCCTTGACCGGCAATTTCGACGCGCCGGGCGGCAATGTGCTGCTGCCGGCGCCGGCGAGCGCGGCGATCACCGGCGGGAACCTGGCGGGCGCGAAGAAGATGCCGGCACCGGTCGGCGTGGATCAGCGGCCACTCGGCCCGGCCAGCGTGGGCAACGTGACCAGCGGCGACATGTATCGCGCCATTCTGGAGCGCGAGCCGTATCCGCTGCGCGGTCTGATGGTATTCGGCGCCAATCTGCTGGTGGCCCAGGTGGGAACCGAACGGGCGCGCGCAGCGCTGACGGCGCTGGACTTCTACGTATGTGCCGATCTGTTCATGACGCCGACGGCGGAACTCGCGGATATCGTGTTGCCGGTGGCCTCGTGCTTCGAGACCGAGGGACTGAAAATCGGCTTCGAGGTGAGCGAAGCGGCGCAGGCCCATGTGCAGCTCCGCCCGGCGGTGGTGCCGGCGCGGGGCGAGGCGCGGTCGGATAATCGGATCATCTTCGATATAGCCGCGCATCTCGGCCTCGGCGCCGCTTTCTGGGATGGCGATATCGACGCGGCGTATCGCACGCAGCTTGGGCCGACGGGTGTGACGCTGGAGGCGTTGCGGGCGGCGCCGGGCGGGTTGGCGGTGCCGTTGCAAACGCGCCATCGGAAATATGCCGCGCCCGGCCCGGATGGGGTGCCGCGTGGCTTCGCCACGCCGTCACGCAAGGTGGAGTTCTACTCCGAGCGGCTGCTGGCGCATGGCTACGCGCCGTTGCCGGACTTCGTCGAGCCGCCGATCGGGCCGGTGAGCCGGCCGGACCTGGTGGAGCGGTATCCGCTGGTGCTGACCTGCGCCAAGCCGGCGCTGTTCTGCCAGAGCCAGCACCGCGCGCTGCCGAGCCTGCGCAAGCGGCAGCCGCACCCGCAGGTGACGCTGCACCCCACGGCGGCGCGGGCACGCGGGATCGGCAATGGCGACTGGGTCTCGGTGGAGACGCCGGAGGGGGCGATCCGGGTGCGGGCCAGGCTGAGCGCCGATATCGACCCGCGGGTGGCGGTGGGCGAACATGGCTGGTGGCAGGCGAGCCCGGAGACGGGCGCGCCGGGGTATGATCCGTTCGGGCCGGATGGCGCCAATTTCAACCGGCTGATCAGCCACAAGCTGGTCGATCCGGTGAGTGGCACGCCGTCGCTGCGGGCGAATTTGTGCGAAATACGGCGGTAGGGAAGGAAGCGCTCCTTTTTTGGAAAAAAGGAGCAAAAAACTTTTATCCTTTTGGCTTGTACCGCTTCCCACCATCGGGCAAGCCAAGCCAACGGCAACGATGGAATGAAAAGTTTTTTTGTTTCTTTTTGTTCACAAAAAGAAACGCTTGCCTTCACTCCGCCGCGGCAGGCGCCTTTTTGCCGATCAGCCCCTGCGCCACCATCGTCTCGGCGATCTGGATCGCGTTCAGCGCCGCGCCCTTGCGGAGGTTGTCGGAGACGCACCAGAAGGACAGGCCGTGGGGCACGGTGTCGTCGATGCGGATGCGGCTGACGTAGGTGGCGTCTTCGCCCTGGCATTCGAGCGGGGTGATGTAGCCGCCGTCTTCGCGGGTATCCATGACGACGATGCCGGGGGCGTCGCGCAGGGCCTGGCGGGCGCCGGCGAGGGTGATGGGGTTGGCGAATTCGACGTTGATGGCTTCGGAGTGGCCGATGAAGACGGGGACGCGGACGCAGGTGGCGGTGACCTTCACGTCGGGGTCGAGGATTTTGCGGGTTTCGACCACCATTTTCCACTCCTCCTTGGTCGACCCGTCATCCATGAACTTGTCGATATGGGGGATGCAGTTGAAGGCGATCTGCTTGGTGAAGACTTCCTGGCGCGGCGGATCGTTGACGAAGCTGCCCTTGGTCTGGGTGTAGAGCTCGTCCATGCCTTCCTTGCCCGCGCCGGCGACGGCCTGGTAGGTGGCGACGACGACGCGTTTGATCTTGTACTTGTCGTGCAGGGGCTTGAGGGCGACGACCATCTGGATGGTCGAGCAGTTCGGGTTGGCGATGATGTTGCGCTTGTTCTTGAGCAGCGCCTGCGGGTTCACCTCGGGGACCACGAGGGGGATGTCGGGGTCCATGCGGAAATGGCTGGTGTTGTCGATCACCACGCAGCCGGCCGCGGCGGCACGGGGGGCGTGGACGGCGGAGATGGCGGCGCCGGGGCTGAAGAGCCCGATGTCCCAGCCGGTGAAATCGAAGGTCTCGAGGTTCTTGACCTTGAGGATCTGCTTGTCGCCGAAGGAGATTTCCTGGCCGACCGAGCGGGCGGAGGCCAGCGCGACGACTTCGCTCACCGGGAATTTGCGCTCGGCGAGGGTTTTCAGCATCTCGCGCCCGACCGCCCCGGTGGCGCCCACGACTGCGACTCTGTAGCCCATCGACGTAACTCCCTCATGATGCGGCCGGGGTGGCCGCGCAAACGGCGGAGGGTTAGTCCCATTGCTGCGGCGCGGCAAGGGGGCGGGGTGGAAGGCAGAATTGCGAGGAGGGAGGGTGTTCTTTTTGTGAACAAAAAGAACCAAAAAAACGTTT
>CAIYPH010000789.1 GCA_903928045.1 uncultured Rhodospirillales bacterium | reverse complement strand
TCCACGGCACCTTCATCCTCGGCCTGCCGGGCGAAACCACCGAGACCATCCAGGAAACCATCCGCTTCGCGACGAAAATCAACCCGCATACCATCCAGGTTTCGCTCGCCGCGCCCTATCCCGGCACCTTCCTCTACAACCAGGCCGTCGAAAACGGCTGGCTCGACGCCGATCACGCCGAACTCATCGACGAATCCGGCATCCAGGTCGCCCCGCTGCACTACCCGCACCTCTCGCACACCGAAATCTTCGAGTCCGTGGAAACCTTCTATAAGAAGTTCTACTTCCGCGCCCCCAAGATCGCCTCCATCGTCAACGAGATGATCCGCAGCCCGCAAATGATGAAACGCCGCCTGCGCGAAGGCGTCGAATTCTTCCAATTCCTCCGCGACCGCCACGCGGCTTGATGCTGGGGGGGAAGGAAGGCCAGGGGCGCTGCCCCTGGACCCCGCTGGGGCCTGAGGCCCCAGACCCCCATCCGTTTAAGTGGGTTCTGATGGGGAGAGGTCCAGGGGCTCGGCCCCTGGTGGGGGTCGAGGGGGCAACGCCCCCCGCCTTGCTTCCTCCCCCGCCATGACGTCCGTCGTGGTGACCGCGGATGATTTTGGGATGTCCGAGGCGGTCAATGAGGGGATTGAGCGGGCGCATCGGGATGGGGTGTTGACCTCGGCCAGTTTGATGATGGGTGGGGCGGCGGTGGTGGATGCGGTGGCGCGGGCGCGCCGGCTGCCCGGCCTGCGGGTGGGGCTGCATTTGGTGGTGATTGAGGGGCCTTCGGTGCTGGCGCCGGCGGTGATTCCGGATTTGGTGGATGGGGAAGGGTGGTTTCCCTCGGACCAGCTGGGGTTGGGGCTGCGGTATTTTTGTCTGCCGCGGGTGCGGCGGCAATTGGCGGCGGAGATTCGGGCGCAGTTCGCGGCGTTCGCGGCGACGGGGCTGGTGCTGGACCATGCGGATTCGCACAAGCACATGCATTTGCACCCGACGGTGGGGGCGCTGATGCTGCGGATCGGGCGGGAGTTCGGGCTGGGCGCGGTGCGGGTGCCGAATGAGCCGGTGGGGGTGATGGCGCGGTGTGGCGTGCCGCCGAGCTTGGGGGCGCGGGCGATGGCGGCGTGGTCGCTTATGTTTCGTGCTCAGGCGGTGCGGGCGGGGATGCGGGTGAATGACCAGGTGTTCGGCCTGGCGTGGTCTGGCGGGTTCGATGAGGCGCGGCTGTTGCGGCTGATCCCGGAATTGCCGGAGGGGCTGAGCGAGCTGTATTTTCATCCGGCGGCGGGGCGGGATGCGCTGATCGAGCGCTTCATGCCTGAGTACCGCCATGCGGATGAGTTGGCGGCGCTGGTCAGCCCGCTTGTGCGGCGGGCTCTGCGCGGAGATGGGCGATGAGCGCGGGGTCGGTGGTGAGGGCGATCGCGCGGTCGCGTGCGTCCGAGGCGTCCTGGCCGAGGCGGCGGAGCAGGGTGGCGCGCAGGGCCCAGTAGGGTTGGTAGGCTGCGATTGGGCCGGCATCGAGGCCATCGAGCGCCGTGAGGCCGGCGGCCGGGCCGCGCGCTTCGGCGAGGGCGGCGGCGCGGCTGACGCCGACGCCGGTGGTGGGGGCGAGGGCGTGGAGCCCTTCGTAGAGCAGGGCGACGGCGTCCCAATGGGTGGCGCCGGTTTCGCGCCGGGCGGCATGGACGGATTGGATGGCGGCTTCGAGCTGAAAGCGGCCGGGCTGCCCGATGGCGCCGGCGCGGGTGAGGATGGCGCGGGCCTCGACGAGCATCGGGGCGCACCAGCGCGTGGTGTCCTGCGCGGAGAGCGGGACGAAGCGGCCCTCTGAATCGCGCCGTGCGGCGCGGCGGGATTCGCAGAACAGCAATAGCGCGAGCAGCCCAAGTGGCTCCGGCGTCTCGGGCAGCAGATCGGCCAGCATGCGCGCCAGCCAGATCGCCTCCTCCGCCAGCGGATTGGCCGCCGCGTCGTCCCACCCCGTGCCATAGGCGGCGTAGATCGCCTGCATCACCGCATCGAGCCGCTCCGGCAGGTCGGCGGGTTCGGGGATGCGCCAGCCGATGCCGGCGGCGCGGATTTTCTCCTTGGCCCGCGCCAGCCGCTGCCCCATTGCGGCGGGACTGACCAGGAAGGCGCTCGCGATGGCGGCCGCCGTCAGCCCCAGCACCGCCTGCAGCATCAATGGCGTGCGGGCCAGCGGGTCGATCGCCGGGTGGGCACAGACGAACAGCAGCTTCAGCCGCTCATCCGGGAAATCGCTGTCGGGGTCGTCGCCGGTGGCGAGCAGCAGCGTCGGCATGGCGTCCTCGCGGGTACGGCGGCGGCGGGCGGCGTCGATCATGCGGCGCCGCGCGGCGGTCAGCAGCCAGGCCTCGGGCCGTGCCGGCACGCCATCGCGCGGCCAGGTCGCCAACGCCGCGGCGAAAGCATCGGCCAGTGCATCCTCGGCGCCGGCGAGATCGCGCGATCGCCCGGCCAGCCAGGCCACCAGCCGCCCATAGGCCGCGCGCGCCGCAAGCTCGACGGCGCGCGCGGCCGGGGCATCAGCCGGCAAGTGGCCGCACTTCGAGCTTCCCGTTCAGCGCCCCCGGGCAGCGCGCCGCCCAGTCCAGCGCGGTGTCGAGGTCGGGCGTGCGGATGATGTAGTAGCCGGCAAGCTGTTCCTTGGTGTCGGCATAGGGCCCGTCCTGCACCTGGCGCTTGCCGTCGCGCACATGCAGCGTGGTCGCGGTGGCCGATGGAGCCAAACGGCTACCACCGACCATCACCCCTGCCTGGATCAACGCCTTGGTGTAGACCATCCACGGCTCGCTGATCGGCGCATCGGCCGGCATGTTGGCGGCGGTGGCGTCCTGGTAGATCAGGATCATGTAGTCCATCGTGTTTCTCCGTTGGTATGGCGGCGGAGGAAGTTCCGCGCCTGCCATAAGACGTTCGGGCGACGACGATTTCGACATGGCGGCCGCACAAAGTCACGGGTCGCGGGTAGGAGGCAGCATGGAACTGGCAGGACGAGTGGCGTTGGTGACGGGGGCGGGCAGCGACGGCATCGGCCGCGCCGTGGTCCGATCGCTCGCGGCGGCCGGCGCCGATGTCGCGATCCATCACCTCAACCAGCCCGAGGCCGCCGAGGCCCTCGCCGCCGAATGTCGCGCCCTCGGCC
>CAIYPH010000788.1 GCA_903928045.1 uncultured Rhodospirillales bacterium | reverse complement strand
CCCTCCGCCTTGGTGATCGCGACGTCCATCGCCACCACCAGCGTCACCTTGGCGCCGAGCAGCCCGGCCTCGGCGAGCAGCTTCTTGGCGCCGTCGATATCGCGCTTGCCCTTGAGCAGTTCGCCGCCGGCATCGGTGTAGGCCGCGGTGCCCGGCGTGAAGAAGCTGGCCGATTCCTTCCACAGGTCCGGATTGTCGCCGACAACCGCCTGCATGTAATCCGCCTGGCTCAGCGCCATCAGCACGGCGCGACGGGCGCGCGGATCATTGAACGGGGGCTGGAGGTGGTTGAACCTGAGCGAGCCGATATTTCCCAGCGGATCAGAGATATCGAGGTTGATGTTGCGGTTGCGCTTGAGCAGCGGCACCAGGTCCGGCAGCGGGGTTTCCCACCAATCCACCTCGCCGTTCTGCAGCGCCGCGCCGGCGGTGGCGGCGTCCGAGGGGATCAGCCACTCCACCCGGTCGAAATACATCCGCTTGCCGCCGGCCAGCCACTCGCCGGCCTCGGGGCGCACCGAATAATCGGCGAATTTCTCGAACACCGCCTTGGAGCCCGGCACCCATTCTGACGTGTTGAACTTCATCGGGCCGGAGCCGACGTATTCGCTGATCAGCTTGAACGGGTCAGTCTTGGCGATGCGCTCCGGCATGATCAGCGCGACGGGCGCGTTGTTCTTGCCGAGCGCGAACAGCATCTTGGCGAAGGGCTTGTTGAGGCGGAAGCGGAAAATGCGGTCGTCGATCGCCTCCAGCGCGTCGAGCCGGCCCTTGATCATCTGGCCCATGGTGTCGCGCACCATCCAGCGCTCCAGGCTCGCGATCACGTCACGCGTGGTCACTGCGCCGCCATCGTGGAACTTGAGGCCGGGGCGCAGCTTGAAAGTCCAGGTCTTGAGATCGGAGCTCGCCTCGTGGCCCTCGCACATCTGCGGCTGCGGCTCGAGCTTGGCGTTCACCCCGTAGAGCGTATCCCACACCATCAGCGCGGCATTGCGAACCACGTACTGGGTGCCGGCTACCGCATCCATGCTGGAGAGATTGGCCTGCGGCACGAATTTCAGCACGCGCGCCCCCTGCGCCCGCGCTATCGCCGGCATCGCCAGCCCCGCCGCCACGCCTGAAATCAACTCACGTCGCTTCATCGTCCATCCTTCTTTGCTGAAAAATCATACACAAAGGCGCTGGCCCTCGCAGGGGGTGCGAGGGCGCGTCATCCACTGCCGCCGGCCGCAGGCGGGACGCAGGAAACCCCTGCCCCGCCCCGCTACGCCTAGGCCCGCCGCACGTTCCAGAACGTGGCGAAGCCGTTCAGCACCCCGGTGATGTCGGTCCGGAAAGCCGTCGGTGTCTGGAACTGGCCGAGCGGGTAGTACGGCACATCCTTCATCGCCTGGACCTGCATCTTGCGGCAGATCTCCTGCTGGCCCTTGAGATCCGGCGCTTCGAACCAGGAGGTGCGCATCTGCTCCAACTCGGGGCTGACGCACCAACCCGGCCAGGCGCCAGCATCGTTGCCATTGCCGCGCAGCGCGATATGGGCGGGCGGGCTGAAATGGTCGGTGCCGGCCCATCCGGTGATGAAGCCGCTCCAGCCGCCCTGTTCCACCGGGTCCTTCTTGTTGCGCCGGGTGAGCATCGTGCCCCAATCCGTTGCCACGTAATCGACGTTCATGCCGACGCGCGCCATGGTATCGGCCATCACGTCGCCGAGCGCCTTGAGGGTGACGTAGTCGGTCGGCACCATCAGCACCGTCTTCTCGCCGGCATAGCCGGCCGCCTTCAGCATTTCCTTGACCTTGGCGTAGTCCCGCTTGCCGCGCAGCGGCTCGAGCCCGTCCTCGCTGGCCATCGGCGTCTTCGGGCAGAACATGCCGAGGGGCGTGTAGTACATCGCCGGATCATCGCCGACGATCGCCTGCATGAATTCGGCCTGGTCGATCGCGTACATGAAGGCGCGGCGCACTGCGGGGTTGTTGAAGGGGGCCACCAGGTGATTCGGCCGCATCATCTCCACGCCGCCGGTCGGGTCCGGAAAGGCCATGCGGATCTTGGGGTTCTTCTTCAGCAGTGGCTGCAGATCGGCGGTGGGATATTCCCACCAATCCTGCTCGCCCGATTGCAGCGCGGCCGCGGCGGTCGCGGCATCGGGGATGGTGGTCCACACCACCCGCTCGAAATGCGCGACCTTGGGGCCGCTCGTCCAATCCAGCGCACCATCCTTGCGGGGCACGTATTTCTCGAAGCGCTGATAGACGTTCTTCGAGCCCTGCACCCGCTCGCCCTGCACGTAGCGGTAGGGGCCGGAGCCGATGATCTCGGTGATCTGCTTGAAGGGATCGGTGTTGGCGATGCGCTCCGGCATCATCGCCGGCATCGGCGAGGGGGACTTGCCGAGGGCGGCTGGCAGCAACGCGAAGGGCCGCTTCAGCTTGAACAGGATGGTCTTGTCGTCGGGCGCCGACAGCTCGTCGGTGGCGTCCATCAGCGCGCCGCCGATCGCATCCCGCTTGGCCCAGCGCTTGATGGAGGCCACGCAATCGCGCGCCAGCACGCGCTCGCCGTCATGCCACCAGAGATCGTCACGCAATGTGAGCTTCCACTGCTTGCCGTCGTTCTCGACGACGTGGCCGGACAACATCTGGTGCGTGTAGTTGAAATCGGCGTCCTGACCGAACAGCGTGTCGAACACGAGGTAAGAGTGATTGCGGGTGACGTAGGCCGTCGTCCAATGCGGATCGAGGAAGGCGAGGTCGATCTGCGGGATGAAGCGCAGGGTGGACGCACCCTGCGCCCGCCCGATGCTCGGCAGCGCCAGACTGGCCGCACCCGCCGCCATGAATCCCCGTCGAAGCATGAACCCCTCCATTAAAATGACCGTCCGAAGACGATGCCAGCGGGTTAACCTCCTAGCAAGCGCCGTACCGCCCCGTAGCCGGCGGTGGCGAAGCGGATTATGAGCGGGGGCCACCAGGACACGCCCCCGATGCCCCTGCCCTCCCGCGCCTTGATCCTCGAATTTATCCGCTTCGGCACGGTCGGCGGCATCGGCTTCGTGGTCGATAACGCCACCGTCTACGGCACCCGCGCCGCGATCGGACTCTACTGGGCGGGTGCCGCCGCCTATCTGACGGCGGCCACCACGACCTGGCTGATCAACCGGATCTGGACCTTCCGCGGGCGCGGCGCCGGCCCGATGCACAAACAATGGGCACTCTTCCTCGCGGTCAACCTGATCGGCTTCGTGCTCAACCGCGGCACCTACGCGATCTGCATCACCTACAGCGCCTTCGCCGCCGCCAACCCGGTGCTGGCGATCGCGGCGGGCACCGCGGCCGGGATGTTCGTCAACTTCCACTTCAGCCGCACGGTGGTATTCCGCGCGAAGGACTAGCCAGCTGCTGCCTTGGCGATGGCGAGGAAATCCGCCGCGTTGAGGCTGGCGCCGCCGACCAGCGCGCCGCCCACATCCGGCATCCCCATCAGCGCGGCCGCGTTGCCCGGCTTCACCGAGCCGCCATAGAGGATGCGCAGCTTCTGCCCATTCGCGCCGAGAAGCGCCACCAGCTTGCCGCGGATATAGGCATGCATGTCCGCCACATCCGCCTCGGTCGGCGTCTTGCCGGTGCCGATCGCCCAGACCGGCTCATAGGCCACCACGCCGGCGAAACCCTCGGGCAGCGAGCCCGCGAGCTGGGCGCCGACGACCGCATTCTGCTCGCCGGCCATGCGCTGCGCCTCGGTCTCGCCGACGCAGACGATCGGGGTGAGCCCGGCGGCCATCGCGGCCTCCGTCTTGGCGCGCACCACCGCATCGCTCTCGCCATGGTCGGCGCGGCGCTCGGAGTGGCCGAGGATGACATGGGAAGCACCGGCATCGCGCAGCATCGCCGCCGAGATATCCCCGGTATGGGCGCCCGACACCTTGGCGTGGCAATCCTGCCCGCCCACCGCTACCGCGGAGCCAGCCAAAATCTGGGCCACGGTGCCGATCAGCGTCGCCGGCGGGCAGACCAGCAGGTCGCAGCCGAGCCCGTTGGCGCCATCGCGCAGCGGCGTCACGATCGCGGCCGCGCTCTCCCGCAATCCGTTCATCTTCCAGTTGCCGGCAATCAGATGGCGCATCTTCTATCCTCCCAGGAGACCCCAGCGCCTCTATCGGAAACCCGGTCCACTGGCAAACCGCACGCGCCGCCCGTATGTTGCGGCTTATCGCTCACGGGACCTTCTGATGCTCACAAGTTTTCGCCGCCACCTCAACACTTGGGTTGCCAAGGTGTTCTTCGCCCTTTTGGTTGGCGTGTTCGTCCTGTGGGGCGTGGGCGACGTGGTGAAAAACGTCGGCGTCGATACCTCGGTCGCCACTGTCGCCGGGCAGAAGATCGAGCTCCCCGAGGTACAGGACGCCTATCGCCGTCAGCTCGACCAGGTGACGCGGATGTTCGGCGGCAAGGTCGATCCCACGCCGCAGATGCGCAAGGCGATCGCCGGCCAGGCGCTGGAGCAGGTGATCACCCGCGCGGCGATGGATAGCGCGGTGCAGAAATTCGGCCTCGCGGTGCCTGACGCGGCGCTGCTGCAATCCATTCAGGAGATGCCGATCTTCCACGGCCCCAGCGGCCAGTATGACCGGAACGTGCTGAACGCCGTGCTGCGCAACAATAACCTCAGCGAGCCGCGCTTCCTGGCGATGATGCGCGCCGACCTCGCGCAGCGTCAGTTGCTGGAACCCATCCGCAGCAGCGGCTTCGTGCCCGATTTGCTGACCCGTGAGGTCTACGGATTCCAGCAGGAAAAGCGCGTCGCCGAGACGGTCGAGGTGCTGCTCCAGGCCGCTCCCGCCCCGGCGGCCCCCACCGAGGCGCAGTTGCAGCGCTGGTACGACAACCATCTGCCGCAATACTCCACCCCCGAGCGCCGGCGCGTGAAGATCGTCGTTTTGTCGCCCGACATCATCGGGCGGGATGTTCAGGTCGCCGAGGACGAGATCGCCCAGGCCTATGCCGCGCGCGCCGCCGAATTCCGCCAGGCCGAGCGCCGCTCGCTCCAGGTGCTGCTCGCGCCGGACGAAGCGGAGGCCAAGCGCCTCCAGGCCGCCTGGGCCGGTGGCGCCGATTG